>NZ_JAZGQK010000010.1:0-223303 GCF_036422035.1 Plantactinospora sonchi | reverse complement strand
GGGTCGGGGGGCGGGCCCGCCCCCCGGGGGGGGGGGGGCGGGCGGGGGGGGGGGGCCCCCCCCCGCCCCGCGCCCCCCCCGGCCGGCCGCCTTCCCGATCAGCCGGCCGGCCGCACCGTGCCGCGCCGTCACGGCAGGGCGCTACACCTCGTCGTCGACGCTCTCCCGGGGGCGCAGCCGTTGCCTCGGCGGGTCGACGGCGGAGAACCGCGTGGAGTTGGCGGAGAGATCAGGGTGCTCGACCTCCAGGGCGATCGCCGCCGCCTCCTCCAGGGTCAACTCGGCCCCGGCCGCGTAGGCGGCGTCGAAGGCGGCGTCCCCCATCGTCGCCCGCAACGCGGCCTGTTCCTGCAACCAGTACGCCCCGAAGGTGCCCGGCCCGCAGTGCATCGCCGAGCGGGTCAACTGGGCGGCACCGAACAGCCGGGCCGCCGTCCTCGGGTCGCCGCCACCCGCACAGCGCACCGCGATCGCGTTGACCGTGTCGCAGGCCCGGGCCAGGTAGCCGTAGCTCATCCGGGACCGCAGCGCGACCACCAGGTGGTCGTGCGCGGCGACCAGGTCACCCCGGGCCAGCGCCACCATGCCGAGCAGCATGTCGACCCGGCGCGTGCCCCGCTCGGTCGGCTGGGCCGCCTCGACCGGGCGGGCCGCCCCGAGCAGCTCGGCCGCCTCGTCCAGCGCCCGCCGCCGCCAGAGCAGCTCGGCGAGGCTGTAGACGGCGAGCAACGCGTCGCCCGGCACCCCGTCCGCCTCGGCCTGCGCGATCACCTCCCGGCAGACCCGTTCGGCCTCGGCCAGCTGCCCCATGTCGATCAGCGGCGCGGCCCGGCCGGCGAGCACCCGGACCAGCAGGCCGGCGTCGCCGGCCTGCCGGGCGGCCGACTCGGCACGCTGGGAGAACCGCAGCTCCTCGGCGAACTCACCGTCCGCGCCGGCATGCTGCGAGTGCATGTGGTACGCCGCCGCCAGCTCCGCCTCGGGAATCTGCTCGCCGGTCTCGGCGATCCGGCTGTAGAGCCGGAACAGCCACAGCCGACCCTCCCGGGCCAACCCGCGTTCCCGCCACCACTCGTCCAGTCCACTCGCCAGTTGCAGCCCCTGCCGGGCGCTGCCGCCGGTGACCGTCCAGCGCAGTGCGGCGCGCAGCTCGTCGGCGAGCGGATCGAGCGCGTACAGCGAGAGCGTGACCGGTCGCTCGTCCGGGCCGAGGTACGCCCGCTGCAACGCGTGCTGTGACCACGCGACGTGCCGGTCCCGGGCGGTCTGCTCCTCCCCCGCGTCGACCAGCCGACGGGCCGCGTACGCCCGGATCGGGTCCAGCATCCGGTACGTGCTGCCGGAGACGTTCGGCTCGGCCTGGATCATCGACTTGTCGACGAGTACCGAGAGCGGGTCCAACGGGTCGTCGTCGAGCAGCCACTCCACGGTGGCCAGATCCACCGGGCCGGCGAACACCGCCAGCCACCGCAGCAGCCGGGCCGCCCGGGGCCCGAGCGTCCGGTACGACCAGGTGACCGTCGCCTGCATCGTGACGTGCCGCTGCGTCGCCGTACGCTGCGCGGCGCGGGTCGCGGCGGGCGGCGCGGCACCCAGCGCGGCGGCGGCCAGGTCCACCGTGTCGGCCTGGTTGGCGACCCAGCGACCGTTGCCGGCCGGTACCGCCTCGACGTCGTCCCGCCCGGCGTCCAACGCCCCGAGCACGTCGTCCAGCCGCTCGGCGAGTTGGCTGGCGCTCAGCACCCGCAGCCGGGCGGCGGCGAGTTCGATCGCCAACGGCAGCCCGTCCAGCCGGGTGACCACCCGTTGCAGGTCCGCCGACTCGGCGGGGCCGGCACGCCGGCCGCCCCGGGCCGCCGTGGTGCGGTCGAGCAGCAGGGTGACCGCCTCGCTCGGGCCGCCGCCGGGGGCCGGGTCGACGGAGAGCGGCGGGATCCGCCAGATCACCTCGCCGGGCAGTCCGAGCGACTCCCGGCTGGTGGCGAGGACACGTACCCCGGTGCCGCCGGCGAGCAGCCGCGAGATCACCTCGGCGCAGGCGCCGGGTTGGGCGTCGCAGGTGTCCAGGACGACCAGCATCCGTCGGGAGGCGGCGAACTCGACCAGGGTCTCCAGCATCGGCCGGCCCGGCTCGGGGCGCAGCCCGAGGACGGCGGCGACCGCGAATGCGACGAGGCCCGGGTCGGTCACCGTGGCGATGTCGACGAACCAGACCCCGTCCGGGTGGGACTCGACCACCCCACCGGCCAACTCGACGGCCAGCCGGGTCTTGCCGGCACCGCCGGCCCCGACCACGGTCACCAGCCGCTGGTCGTTGATCAACCGGTCCAGCTCGGCCCGCTCCGCCTTCCGGCCGACGAACGAGGTGACCTGGGTGGGCAGGTTGTGCGGGATCGCGTCGGCGGTACGCGGCCGGGGGAACTGACGTTCCAGTCCGGGAGCGACGAGTTGAAAGAGTCGTTCCCGGTCGTCGAAGCCGCGCAGCCGGTGCAGTCCGAGGTCGAGCAGGGAGGCGCCCGGCGGCAGCGGTGCGGCGTACCGGGCCGTCGCCCCGGAGCAGAGCACCTGGCCACCGTGGGCGGCAGCGGCGATCCGGGCGGCCCGGTGCACCTCGGCGCTGGCGTACTCGCCGGCGAGGGGTTCGGCGTGTCCGGTGTGCAGTCCCATCCGTACCCGGGGGGTGGCCTCCGGGGTCGGCCAGTCGTGGCTGTTCAGGGCTCGTTGTGCGGCCAGTGAGGCGTCGAGCGCGGCCGAGGCGTCGGCGAACGCGACGAAGAACGAATCTCCCTCGGTGAAGAGTTCGGTGCCGTCACTCGCCGCGAGCGTGGCCCGGAGGAGGCGCCGGTGCTCGCTGAGCACCGGCCGGTAGCCCGGACCGAGCATCTGGGCCAGCCGGGTGGAACCCTCGATGTCGGTGAACATGAACGTCACCAGCCCGCTCGGCAGGTGGATCCGCGCTGACATGCCTGGAACCTCCCGCCCCCTGGAAGTCGCGTTCATGCTTCCGCATATTTACGTCTTGGCCCATCGTAGGAACGGACGGGCGACGCGGTACCAAGGTGCCAACCGCCGACTGCGCCACGAAACCGACATCACGGTCACGAGCCAGTCTCACTGTCCGGTGGGGAGGGGGCCCGGGCCCGGACGGTCGACGGTCGGCGTGATCAGCAGCCGCAGCCTCCGCCGCAGCAACCGCCACCAGCGGGTACGGCCGGCGCCGCGCCCGCACCACCACGGCCGGTGACCGCGACCGTCGACAGTAGCTTGACCGTGTCGTCGTGGCCCTGCGGACAGGACGCCGGCGCCGAGGACTCGATCATCGGCCGGTTTATCTCGAACGTGTCGCCGCAGGCGCGGCAGCGGAACTCGTACCGGGGCATGTCACCAGGGTACGACCAGAACTGACGTTCGCCTGTCGATGGGTAATACTCGACGGGTGGCGGACCCTGCGGAGACCTCGACCACCCGACCCCTACGCCCCGCCGCGCCCGCGATGGCCGGACCGTTGGCCAGTTCGGGTGCCGCACCGGACCCGGCGTTCGAGCCGGAGCCCCGGGTCGTGCCCCGCCCCCGCAGCGCGCCGGAGGCCGACCCGGCCACCTCCCCCGACCCGGTGGCCAGGACCGGCACGGAGCCGACGGCCGACCCGGACGTGAAGACCGGCACGGAGCCGACGGCCGACCCGGACGCGAAGACCGACACGGACGTGAAGACCGGCGGCGACCTGGAAACCGACCCGGGAACGAAGAGCGACCCGGGAGCGACGTCCGAGGTGGGCGCGGGCGGCGGGGTCACCGCGGCCGGCGCGGCCGAGGGTGCCGGATCCACCGCCGACACCAAGGACACCGCCAAGACCGGCGAGAACACCGCCAAAACTGACAAGGACACCGCCGAGAACGACAAGGACGCCGACAAGAACGACAAGGGCACTGGCGGAGCGGGCGGGTCGGGCTCGACGACGGGAACCGTCATCGATCTTGACGTCCCGGCCGTCGGTCGGGCCGGAGTGAACCGGCGGATCCGAGTCCCGTTCGCACACGCCGTACGCCGGTGGCCGTCCCCGAAGGCGGCGGCGGTCGGCGGCGCACGCGCGGTACGGGCCTGGTCCCGGCGGCCCAGTGGCCGGCTCACCCTGCCCGCCCTGCTGCTCCTCGCCCTGGTGGCGGGGACCGGCACGGCCGGCGCCCTGCTGGTCCCGGCGGCCGGCCGCGCTCCCCAGGCGGCGGATCCGACGGCCGACCCCGCGTCTGCTCCGCCCTCGGTCGCCGCGACGACCGTCGCGCCCGGCGGTGGTCTGCCGGTCGCCCCGTCCACCCCGCCGCCGAGCTCGCCGCCGATCGCCTGGCTCGGTGACGACGGCTCGCCCCAGCTGCTGAGTTCCTGGGCCACCCCGGTGGGTGCCCGGACCGGGATCCCGACCGTGGCGTTGCAGGCGTACGGCGCCGCCGAGATGCGGCTCAACCAGTCGAATCCTGGTTGCGGGCTGCGCTGGACCACGCTGGCCGCGATCGGTTTCGTCGAGTCCGCGCACGGTCGGGTGAGCGGCTCCAACCTCGACGCGAACGGCGTCGCCGATCCGAAGATCATCGGACTGGCGCTGGACGGCAGTCCGGGCCGGCTGCGGATCATGGACACCGACGACGGCGACCTCGACGACGACAAGACCTACGACCGGGCGGTCGGCCCGATGCAGTTCATCCCGACCACCTGGGCCGAGGACGGAGCCGACGGCGACGGCGACGGGGCGAAGAACCCCCAGGACATCGACGACGCGGCCCTGGCCGCCGGTAACTATCTGTGCAAGGGTGGCCGCAACCTGTCCCTCCCGACGGACTGGTGGAACGCCATCCTTTCCTACAATGACGTGCGGCCATATGCCCAATCGGTGTTCGACAAAGCCAACGAGTACGGCTTGGCCAGCAGAACTTAGCGTAATGGCCCCCGTACATTGAAGAACTGGGCACTTTCGCCAGGCTGCGGTTGACGGCAAGCTAGACGGGTGATGGTGCGCGAGTGGGATCCCCGGACCGCTCCAACCGCAGAGATCGAGTCTTTCCTGGACGCGATCAACGCGGTTTTTGCGGCCGACCTACCAGACGACCCGCTGTGGGAAAACGGCATGCTCCGGGAGTACCTCAGCGAGGTGATGCCCGGCGAACGCCGAATTTCCTGGATCATCCAGGAGGAGCCGTCCGAGGACGGCCGACCCGGCCGTATCATCGGGCACACCCACGTACTGCTGTTGGGCGACATCGGCGTGCTGGAGGTGCTGGTCCACCCGAGCGCCCGCCGGCACGGCCTGGGCCGCAAGCTGATCGCCACCGCGGCCCGCCGTACCTATCAGGAGGGTTTCCGCTTCATGGGGGTCGAGGTCGTCGGCGACACGCCGGCGGTCGGCTTCTACGAGGCACTCGGCTTCGCCCAGGAGTACGTCGAGACCCGTGGCGTGCTGCGCCTGTCTACGGTGGACTGGAACGCGCTGGCCGAGATGTCGCGGGGCATCGATCCCGGCTACCGCCTGGAGTTCTTCCCCGGCGGGCCACCGGAGGAGCTGATCGAGGCGTACGCGATGGCCAAGGCCGAGGCCCGGGTCGACGACGGTGACCTGGAACTGCGGCCGAGTTCGTACGACCCGCAGCGGCTGCGGGACAGCCTCGGCTGTCTGCACCGGCGCGGCATGAAGCCGTACATCGTGCTGGCGATCGAGGAGAAGACCGGCGTGGTGGCCGGGCTGACCGAGGTGGTCGTGCCGGCCCAGCACCCGACCCGGGCCGACCAGTACGACACCATCGTCGGCCAGGACCACCAGGGCCACGGCATCGACCGGGCGATGAAGGCGCGGATGCTCTTCGAGTTGCGCACGGCGGAGCCGAAGCTCGCCGAGGTGCAGACCTGGAACGCCGAGTCCAACGAGCCGATGCGGGCGGTCAACGCCGATCTCGGCTTCCAGGCCGACCGGCAGTGGCTGGAGTACGGCGTCGACGTGGCCGAACTGGTCCACCGGCTGGACGCCGCCAACCACACGAAGCCGACCGGCTGACCCGGTCACGCCGTCCCCTCGCCGTACCGGTGGGTGACCCGGAAGGGTGACGTGCCGAAGTCGCCGGAACCGTCGACCGGTCCGGCGCGTGTACCGGGCATGGAATCCACGGTCGCCCGACGGCACTCCGGGGTACCCGGGCAGGTGACGGCCGACCACGCCCCGAGCGGGCCGGCCGGCGAGTTCGAGGCCTTCTACCAGGCGTACGTCGACCGGGTGCACCGGGCGTTGGCGCTCAGCGTCGGCAACGACGACCTGGCCCGGGAAGCCACCGACGAGGCGATGCTGCGGGCGTACGCCCGGTGGGGGCGGGTGGGTCGGCTGGACAACCCGGCCGGCTGGGTCTACCGGGTCGGGCTCAACTGGGCCACCTCCTGGTGGCGCAAACTCCGCCGGGAACGGCCGGCGCTCACCGACGACCAACACCCCGGCACGTCCGGGGTCGACCCGACCGCGCTGGCCGCCCGGACCGCGCTCGACCGGCTGCCGCTCACCCAGCGGACCGTGGTGGTCTGCCGGGTGCTGCTCGACCTCTCCACCGCCGAGACCGCGACCGTGCTGGAGCTGCCCCCGGGGACCGTGAAGAGCCGACTCGCCCGGGCCCTGGAGGCGCTCCGTGCCAACCTGTGTGATGAGGAGTGAGGCGTGATGTCCGGTGTACCGACGTCCGGGTCCGTACCCGACGAGCTGGCCTCGGCGGTGCGCCGGGCCGCGGAGACCGTGCCCGACCACCGTGGCGACCTGGCGACGGTGCGCCGCCGCTGGCGGACCCGGCGTCGCCGCCGGGCCGTGCTGACCGCCGGCTCACTGGTCTGCCTGGTCGCGGCGACCGCAGCCGGGATACCGGCACTGACCCCGGACGGCACCAGTGGCGACGGGACCACCGACGACACCGCCGTCGCGTCGGTGGTGCGGGACCAGCGGCTGCTGCTCAACGTCGCCGGACTGACCGTGTACGACAGACCGGGTGGCCACACCGTCGGCCTGGCCAGGTCGGACGGGGTGCCGGAGGTGGGTCGCGACGGTGCGACGGTCGTCCGTCCGGTGCCGGAGGGCTGGCAGCGGGAGACGGTCGGTCTGCCCGACGGCCGGATCGTCGGCCTGCGGGTCGCCGTGTCACCGGCGGCCGGCTCCGCCGAACCGGGCGGTGCCGCCCGGGACGGCGCCGACCCGGGCGGTGGCGTCCCCGACAGCGGAGCCGCCGAGGTGGAAGCGGCCGACGTGGAGCTGGTGGTGCTCGGGGCGAACGGTGCCGTCACGCTCAGCCGCGACCTGGGTGCCCCCCGCAAACAGGTCTCGCTGGTCGGCGCCACGGACCGGGACGCGTACCTGGCCCGGGGCGACAGCGTCGTCCGGCACGACCTGTCGACCGGCGCGGAGACCGTCGTGCTGCCCGCCGGCAGCGCCGGAGACCTGTCCCGGGCCGCCGCCGCCGACCTCTCCGGCCGGTTCCTCGCGCTGCCCTACGGTTCGCGGGAGTGCGGCGTACGGATCTTCGACCTCGTCGACGGCCGGCTGTCGGGCACGGTGACCGGCGAGGGCATCTGTTACGGCATCCTCCGGCTCTCCCCGGACGGGCGGCTGTTGGCCGTCGCCGCGCTGCCGCCGGTCGGTCCGGCGATCCGGACCCGGCCGCCGAGGGTGACCGTCTACGAGACGTCGACTGGAGCGATCCGGGCGGACCAGTTGCTCCAGGACCAGCAGTCGGGCTCGGTCAACCTCAAGAGCGGCGCCGGCGGCCTCGCCTGGCTCGACGACCACGAGGTCCGGGTGGCCCGGGTCGTCTTCCCGCCCAAGGCGGACCGGATCTACCGGATCGACGAGGTGGTCCGGATCTCCACCGTCCCGGTCCGCTGACCGGACGGCGTGACGACGGGCCGGTCGGCGGGTCGACCCGGAGAGCGGCCGGGGACCGGTGACACCGGTCCCCGGCTGCGCTCAGTAACGCTCGCGGAGCAGCCGGGCGGCCTCGACCGCCCAGTAGGTGAGGATGATCTGGGCACCGGCCCGCCGGATCGAGGTCAGCGTCTCCAGGATCGCCCGCTCCCGGTCGATCCAGCCGTTGGCGGCGGCCGCCTCGACCATCGAGTACTCCCCGGAGATCTGGTAGGCCGCCACCGGGACGTCCACCTCGTCCCGTACCGCGGCGATCACGTCGAGGTACGGCAGGCCCGGCTTGACCATCACCAGGTCGGCCCCCTCGGCGACGTCGAGGCGTACCTCGCGCAGCGAATCCCGCAGGTTCGCCGGGTCCTGCTGGTAGGTACGCCGGTCGCCCTGCAGCGTCGACTCGACGGCCTCCCGGAACGGGCCGTAGAACGCCGAGGCGTACTTCACCGCGTACGCCAGGATGCCGGCGTCGGTGTGGCCGGCCGCGTCCAACGCCCGCCGGATCACCCCGACCTGACCGTCCATCATTCCGGACGGTCCGAGCAGGTGGGCGCCCGCGTCGGCCTGGGCGACCGCCATCTCGGCGTACGCGGCCAGGGTGGCGTCGTTGTCGACGGTGCCGTCCGGGGCGATAAGCCCGCAGTGCCCGTGCGAGGTGAACTCGTCCAGGCAGACGTCGCTCATCACCACGGTGCCGTCACCGACCTCGGCGACCACGTCCCGGATCGCCACGTTGAGGATGCCGTCCGGGTCGATCCCGCCCGAGCCGGTCTCGTCCTTGCGCTCCGGCACCCCGAACAGCATGATCCCGCCGATGCCGGCGTGCACCGCCTCGGCCGCCGCCTTGCGCAGCGACTCCCGGGAGTGCTGGACGACACCGGGCATCGAGGCGATCGGGCGTGGCTCGGTCAGCCCCTCCTTGACGAACATCGGCAGCACCAGCTCGGCCGGGGCGACCCGGTTCTCCTCGACGAGCCGACGGATCGCCGCGGAGCGCCGCAGCCGGCGCGGGCGGACGTCCGGGAAGGACGACATGGCAACTCCCTGGTGAGGTCAGGTCAGCGGAACCGCAGCGCGGTCGGGCCCTGCACCTTCGAGCCCCGCCGCTGCTTGGCCGGCATGGCGGCCAGCTTCTCCCGCAACTCCACAGCGTACGCCGCGAGCGCCTCCACGAGGTCCGGGACGGAGGCGTGCGCCGGCTGGGCGTCCACCCGCAGACCGAACTCGGTCGCCGTCTCGGCCGTCTTCGGGCCGATCACCGCGACCACGGTCCGGGCGTGCGGCTTGCCGGCGATGCCGACCAGGTTCCGTACCGTCGACGAGGAGGTGAAGAGCACCGCGTCGAAGCCGCCCGACTTGATCGCGTCGCGGATCTCGGCCGGCGGCGGCGCCGCCCGGACGGTCCGGTACGCGGTCACGTCGTCGACCTCCCAGCCGCGCTCGGTGAGCCCGGCGGCGAGCGTCTCGGTGGCGATGTCGGCGCGCGGCAGCAGCACCCGGCCCACCGGGTCGAGGATCTCGTCGTGCGGCGAGAACTCGGCGAGCAGCCCCTCCGAGGACTGCTCCCCGGACGGGACCAGTTCCGGCTGGATGCCGAAGGCGCGGACCGCCTCGGCGGTCGCCTCACCGATACAGGCGATCTTGACGCCGCCGAAGTGCCGGGCGTCCAGGCCGTGCTCGGCGAACTTCTCCCAGACCGCCCGGACCGCGTTCACCGAAGTGAAGATCACCCAGGCGTACCTGCCGTCGACCAGGCCCTTGACCGCCCGCTCCATCTGGGCCGGGGTACGCGGCGGCTCGACCGCGATGGTCGGCACCTCACACGGGATGGCGCCGTACTCGCGCAGCCGGGCACTCATCACCCCGGCCTGCTCCTTGGTCCGCGGCACCAGCACCTTCCAGCCGTACAGCGGGCGGTTTTCCCACCAGCTCAGCTTGTCCCGGTGGGTGACCCCGGTGCCGAGGGTGAGGACCACCCGGCCGGTGAAGCCGAGCGCGGCGGCGACGAAGCTGTCCACGGTCGAGGTGGTGGTGTACTGCGTCTCGCCGGTGCCGTCACCGGTCACCGCGACCGCGGTACCGCCGTCGATCCCGACCGCGAGCAGCCCGTCCCGGACGGCGGCCAGGTCACCGGCGTCGACCGCCAGGGCCAGCGAGCCCCGGCTGACCGCCGCGGCGAGTGCCTCGAAGTCCATCGCGGTGACGTCGTCGACGTCGGCGGCGGTGCGGACCCCGTGCAGCGGAACGCCGGCGTAGGTGGCCACCCCCTCGGCCTGCCCGACGCCCGGCACCACCTCGAAGTGCACGGCGGTACGGGCGACCGCCTGCACCTCCTTGACCACGGACTCGTGGCCGAACGGGTCGCCGGCCACCAGGTGCACCGCGCTGAGGCCGGACCGGGCCGCGGAGAGCAGCACCTTCGCCACGTCGCCCGGCGCCCCCTCGGCCGGGCTGAACTGCGCGTCGTCCTTCGCCTCGACCTTCACGGCGGTGAGCAGCGCCTCGGGGACGCTGCGGTCGTACACCACCTGGTCGGCGTTGACCAGCGCGTCGTGCGCCCGGCGGGTCAGCAGACCCGGGTCGCCGGGTCCGGCCCCGACGAAGGCGATGCGGCCTGCGGGCTTACGGGTGCCGATCATGTCTGTGCTCCAAAATGCTGGGTCCCCGGCCCGGAATCGGTAGGCGTGCCGAGGATCGAGTCGGCGCCGAGGTCGAAGAGGTCGGCGGCGAGTGCCTTACCGATCTCCGCCGCCTCGGCGGGCGTACCGGTGCGGGACAGCCGGAGGTCTCGGGAACCGTCCGGGCTGATCACCGCCCCGCGCAGATAGATCTCATCGCCGCTGGCACCGGACGCGTCCGGTTCGCCTTCGGCGACGACCGCGAACGCGGCGACCGGGGCACTGCACCCGGCCTCCAGGGTGGCGAGCAGCGCCCGCTCCGCGGTGACCGCGGCCCGGGTCGGGGCATGGTCGAGTACCGCGAGCAGCTCGACCAGGTCCGGGTCGTCGGCCCGGCACTCCACCGCCAGCGCACCCTGGGCGGGGGCGGGCAGCATCAGCATCGGGTCGAGCGTCTCGGTGATCTCCTCGGTGCGCCCGAGTCGGGCCAGTCCGGCCCGGGCCAGCACCACGGCGTCCAGATCCGCCTCGGGACCGAGGACCCGGCGCACCCGGGTGTCGACGTTGCCCCGGATCGGCACCACGGTCAGCTGCAGGCCGAGCGCGTGCAGCTGGGCGATCCGGCGCAGCGCCCCGGTACCGACCGTCGCCCCGGGCGGCAGTTCGGCGAGGGTGCGGCCGTCCCGGGCGACCAGCGCGTCGCGCGGATCCTCCCGGGGTGGTACGGCGGCGATGTGCAGCCCGTCGGCCGGCGCGGTCGGCAGGTCCTTGTACGAGTGGACCGCGAAGTCGATCTCCTTGGCGGCCAGTGCGTCGCGCAGCGCGGAGACGAAGACCCCGACGCCGAGCCGGTGCACGGGGGCGCTCGACCGGTCGCCGGCCGTCACCACCTCGACCAGTTCGACGGGGCGCCCGGTGGCCGCCCTCAGCGCGTCGGCGAGCTGCTGGGACTGCGCCATGGCCAGCGCGCTGCCCCGGGTGCCGAGCCTAAGTGCCTGCGTCGTCCCGCTCACCGTTCTCCTCCGGACAGCTGACGTGGCACGGTCGGCCGGGCGGCGGCACCGGACTCGCCGGCCGGCAGAGCCAGGCCGGACAGGTCGGCGGCCGGGCCGCTCAGGCCGGCGCCGAGCCCGGGCAGTCCGGCGAGCCCGGCGACCCGCTGCCCACCGGGGACCCGCTGTGCCGCCGACACCCCGGTCAGGTCCGGCACGGTGTCCGCCTGCGAGGTGACCGGCACCTCAAGGTCGAAGAGTTCCCGCAGCAGTGCGGCGTACTGGTCACCGCCGGGTTCGGCGGCGAGCTGACGGACCCGTACGGTCGGCGAGTGCAGCAGGCGCTGCACCACCCGGTGCACCGTGTGGCTCACCTCGGCGCGCTGGTCGTCGGTCAGGTCCGGGCGGCGGTGCGCGAGTCGGCGCAGCTCGGCGGTGACCACCTCGTCGGCGCGGGCCCGCAGGGCGGCCACCGTCGGCGCCACGTCGGCGCCGCGCAGCCAGGTGAGGAAGGCCTCCACCTCGGTGGTGACGATCCGGGTGACGGCGGCGGTCTCGGCGGCGGCCGGGCCGATCGGCTGGGCCGCGGCCAGGGCGTCGATGTCGATCACCACCGTGCCGGGCAGCTCGGCGATCGCCGGCTCGATGTCCCGGGGCACCGCGAGGTCGAGCAGGACCAGGGGATCCGGCCGGTCGGCGGCCCGTTCGGCCAGCGCCCGGGCCACCGTTTCCCGGGTGAGGACCGGTTCGATCGACGCCGTGGCGGCCACTACTATGTCCACTGTGGAAAGGGCGCTGGCGAGTTCGGCGATCGGCACCGCCGTGGCGCCGTACGCCTCGGCGAGCCGGCGTGCCCGGTCGGCGCCCCGGTTGCTGACCGCCACCGGCCCGCCGCCCTGCCGGGAGAGGGTGGCGACGGAGAGCGCACCCATCGACCCCGCCCCGACGACCAGCGCCGGACGTCCCGCGATGCCGCCCGGCAGATGGGTCGCGGCCAGGTCGAGCGCGGCGGTGACCACGCTCTGCCCGGCCCGGTCGATCTCGGTCTCGGCGTGTGCCCGCTTCCCCACCCGCAGGGCCTGCTGCATCAGCTCGTGCAGCAGCCGGCCGGGCGCGTCGGCCTCGCTCGCGACGTGGTAGGCGTCACGGAGCTGGCCGAGGATCTGCGCCTCGCCCACCACCATCGAGTCGAGCCCGGAGGCCACCCGGAAGGCGTGCTCGACCGCGGCGCCGTCGTAGTGGACGTACAGATGGTTGGCGAGTTCGGCCGGAGTGGAGCCGGCGTGCGCGGCGAGCACCGCGCAGATGTCGCCCAGTCCGCCGTGGAAGCCGGTCACCGCCGCGTAGACCTCGACCCGGTTGCAGCTCGAGACGATCACGGCCTCACCGACGTACGGCTGTTGCAGCAGCCGGCCGAGAAGGTCCGGCAGGTCGGTGGCGGCGACGGCGAGCCGCTCCAGGGTGGCGACCGCGGCGGTACGGTACGACGCCCCGACGACAAGCAGGTTCATGAACCGATCGCCTCCGCGTTCGAGGGCCGGAGTGGTCCGGCGGGCGTGGCCTCGGTGGTGCCGGTCGCGGCGAGCCCGCCGGGCAGTGCGGTGAGCCCGGTGGCGGGGGCGGTCAGGGCCGTACCGGCGCCGGACGCGGCCGGACCGCTCGCCACCGCACCGGCCGGTAGCCCGGTCAGTGCCGACTTGCGATGCTCGTGGAAGGAGAGGATCTGCAGTTCGATGGCGAGGTCGACCTTGCGGACGTCGACGCCGTCGGGCACCGCCAGCACACAGGGCGCGAAGTTCAGGATGCTGGTCACCCCGGCGGCGACGAGCTGGTCGGCGACGCTCTGCGCGGCGGTCGCGGGCGTGGCGATCACCCCGATCGCGATCGACTCCTCGGCGGCCACCCGGGGCAGGTCGTCGATGTGCTGGACGACCAGACCGTTGATCTCCTCGCCGACCTGGGCCGGATCCGCGTCGAAGAGTGCGGCGATCCGGAAGCCACGGCTGGCGAAGCCCGCGTAACCGGCCAGAGCGTGACCGAGATTACCCACTCCGACCAGGGCGACCGCGCGGCGCTGGGTCAGCCCGAGGACAAACTCGATCTGGTCGATCAGCAGCGCGACGTCGTAGCCGACCCCCCGGGTGCCGTACGAGCCGAGCTGGGAGAGGTCCTTGCGGAGTTTGGCGGAGTTGACTCCGGCCGCCGTCGCCAACTCCTCGCTGGACACGGTGTCGTCACCGGTTTCCGCGAGATTGTGCAGGGCACGCAGGTATTCGGGAAGCCGGGCGACCGTGGCCTCAGGGAGGTCCGGGAGCGCCGGCACCCCACCGGCGCGGCCGGGCGTGCCTGCAGGGCGGTGCTGACTCATGCGACTCCGTGCCATGCGATCTTCGACCAGCCGGAGCGGCCGGTCGTTTCGGGGCACCCACTGGCGACCGCTGTGACCGGTTGTGCTAGCAGGGCTCGTCGGAGTAACAGAGTAGGCGCTTGTGAAGACACGCACAAATCGCGATCTTGATAGACCGCGATAACGCGTCACCTGGGCCTCCATTTACAAGATCAGGTCAGCGGCACCGGGCGGGCCGCTCGGCGATTATTGCCTAAGTCCGACTTATCTGCCCAACTCGCCGCCGCATCCGTCGCGACATCTCCGCCGAACCCGGCAGCACCGCCCGGTGAGACCCGCCGCACATCAGGGCCGATCGGCGGGCCCGCCGTCGGGTCCACGTCCGGAACAGCAATCGTCCGAGTCCCCGGATTCCATTCGAGCGGAAAAATCTTCACCTCCCGACACTGCCCACCAGCCGGTGCGAACGCTGTCCGATTCCGCATCGGTGCCCGTCCGTTTTCATGCTCACCGTTGTCCGATTCCAGACCCGGCGCCGCCCGGTTCCGCCGAGCCTGTCGGGCCGCTCCACCCCCGGCGCGACGCGTTCCGACGTCCGCCCCGGCTCCCGCCTCCGGGGTCCGGGCACCGCGTGGTGGGGGCAGCCCTACCGTGGATAGGCCAGCCGATGGGATGGGGGCCGACCACGCCGATGCCTAGCGTCGAGAACATGACCACAACCGCCGCCGTCGGCGTCGACACCGAGCCGACCGCCGGGCGCGGCGTACTGCGCCAACTCGCCGCGGACTCCGGCTACGTGC
This sequence comes from Plantactinospora sonchi, assembly GCF_036422035.1. Lineage (NCBI taxonomy): Bacteria > Bacillati > Actinomycetota > Actinomycetes > Micromonosporales > Micromonosporaceae > Plantactinospora > Plantactinospora sonchi. Next base: position 208,616 of record NZ_JAZGQK010000010.1, on the reverse strand, counting down.
TGCTCGGCTTCCCGCTCGCCCTGGCCAGTCTCATCGTGCTCATCATCGGTACCGCCGTCGGTGCCGGGCTGGTGGTGACGGTGATCGGCCTGCCCATCCTCGCCGGCACCCTCTACGTCGCCCGCGGGCTCGCCGACATCGAACGGCTCCGGATGCCGGTGGTGCTCCGGCAACCCCGGGTACGACCGCACTACCGCGTCGTCGAGCCCGGCGGAGGCGCCTGGCGGCGGATCATGACGCCGATCGCCGACACCCAGTCCTGGCTCGACCTGGCGCACGGCCTGCTGAAGCTGTTCGTCGCGGGACCGGTGTTCCTGATCACGGTCGCCTGGTGGGTCGGCGCCGTCGGCGGCTCCCTCTACTGGGCGTACGACTGGGCGATCCCGCACAGCCCGAACGACGAGGGCCTCTCCGACCTGCTCGGGCTGGGCAACTCCGTCGCCTCCCGGGTCCTGTTGAACACCGCCCTCGGCCTCTTCTTCCTGATCACCCTCCCGCTGGTGGTACGCGGCTGCGCGATGATGCAGGCGAGCTTCGGCCGGGCGATGCTCACCGGCGTCGCCGAGATGCGCAACCGGATCACCGTGCTGGAGGAGCAGAAACGGGCCGCCGTCTCCGCGGAGGCGACCGCGTTGCGCCGGTTGGAACGGGACATCCACGACGGCCCGCAGCAGCGGCTGGTCCGCCTCGCGATGGACCTCAGCCGGGCCCGGCAGCAGCTCGGCGCCGACCCGGACGCGGCCCGGCAGACCCTCGACGAAGCACTCGCCCAGACCCGGGACACCCTCGCCGAACTGCGGTCGCTGTCCCGGGGCATCGCGCCGCCGATCCTGGTCGACCGGGGCCTGCCCAGTGCCCTGGCCGCCCTGGCCGGCCGAGGGGTGATCCCGATCGACCTCACCGTCGACCCGCAGCTCGGCACGCCGGCCGGTCGACCCGACCCGGCGGTCGAGTCGACCGCGTACTTCGTCGTGGCGGAGGCGCTCGCCAACGTCGCCAAACACAGTCGGGCGGCCGAGTGCTGGCTCACCGTGTCGCGGGTCGGCCGGACGCTGCAGATCACCGTGATCGACGACGGCGAGGGCGGGGCGCACATCTCCAAGGGCCACGGCCTGGCCGGGCTCGCCGACCGGGTACACGCCAACGACGGCACGCTCACCGTACTCAGCCCGGCCGGCGGGCCGACCGAGATCCGGGCCGAGCTGCCGTGCTGACCCCGGAATCGGCGACCGCTCGGACCGGCCCGTACGGGACGCGGCTGGAGCAGGACGACGCGGCGATGGTAGACAACGTCATGCGTGTGGTGATCGCCGACGACGCCGTCCTGCTCCGCGAGGGCCTGGTCCGGCTGCTGACCGAGCACGGCCACGAGGTGGTCGCGGCGGTCGGTGACGGGGACTCCCTGGTCGAGGCGATCGTCACGCACCGTCCCGACGTCTCCATCGTCGACGTACGGATGCCGCCGTCCCACACCGACGAGGGGTTGCGGGCGGCGGTGGAGGCCCGGCAGCGGGTGCCCCGGACCCCGATCCTGGTGCTGTCCCAGTACGTCGAGGTGTCGTACGCCGACGACCTGCTCGCCACGGTCCGGCCGTCCGGCGGGGCCAGCGGCGGCGGCATCGGTTACCTGCTGAAGGACCGGGTCGCGGCGATCGACGACTTCCTCGACGCGCTGCGTCGGGTGGCCACCGGCGGTACCGTGCTCGACCCCGAGGTCGTCGGTCAGCTGCTGGTCCGCCGACGCCGCGACGACCCGCTGCGCCAGTTGACCCCGCGCGAGCGGGAGGTGCTCGGGTTGATGGCCGAGGGCAGGTCCAACACCGCGATCGCCCGGACCCTGGTGGTCAGCGACGGTGCCGTCGAGAAGCACGTCCGGAACATCTTCACCAAGTTGCAGTTGCCGCCGGACGAGGAACAGCACCGACGGGTACTGGCGGTCCTCGCCTACCTGCGGGCCTGACCGGGATCCTCCCCCAGGGGGCCGGGCTCAGTCCAGGGTGGCGGCCAGTTCGACCGCCTCGCTGAGCGAGTCCGCCACCGGCCAGCCCGAGGCACGCAGTCGGTCCGGGTCGGTCACCCCGCCGGTGTAGAGGACGCAGCGGGCACCGACGTGGTCGGCCGCCTCGGCGTCGTCGATCGAGTCGCCGATCAGCACCGTCGACCGGCCGTCGACACCGAAGGCGGCCAGGTGCCGGGCCAGATGTCCGGCCTTCCGCTCCCCGCCGACCCCGGCCCGCAGCCCGTCGACCCGGGCGAACAGCGTGGTCAGGCCGTACCGGTCGATGGTCGGCACGAGTTCGTCGTGGAACCACATGGAGAGCAGGGACTGGGAACCGTGCCAGGCCCGCAGCGCGGCGGTCGCGTCCGCCGCCAGGCCGCAGCCGATCAGCCCCAGCCGGTACGTCTCGTGGAACAGCGTGTCCAGCCGCCGGTACTCCTCGGCGTCCAGGATCCGGCCGAGCACCTCGGCGTAGTAGTCCGGAACCGGCCGACGGAACTGTGTCCGGTGCTCCTGGGCGGTCACCGTCGGCCCCCCGACGGTGGCCAGTGCGGCGTTGGTGGCGGCGACAACCAGATTCAGATCGTCGAGAAGGGTGCCGTTCCAGTCCCACACCAGGTGGTCACGTCTGCGGGGCATCCGAGCACGATACGCGGCGGAGTACGGCCGAATCGACGGTCGAACACCGCACTATGCGACGGATCACGCCCCCCGTCACTCAGGCGCGGGGCGTGCCGAGATCCCGCAGCAGCCGGTCCTCCTCGACCCGCCAGTACCCGTGCTCCCGGCCGTCGAGCAGCACCACCGGGACGCGGTCTCCGTAGTCCCGCTCCAGCTCCAGTTCGCTGGTCACGTCCACCTCGGTCCACCGGTCCCCGGTGACGGCGACCACCCTGGCCATCGCCTCCCGGGCCACGTCGCAGAGGTGGCAGCCGGGTCGGGTGATCAGGGTCAGTCGCGGCTCATCCGTCCCCACTGCCCGCCGCCTCCCGGAATGTCGACCGACGTACCCTGCCGATCGCGGAGTACGGCAGGGACCCGACGAACTCTATCCTGCCCGGACGCTTGAACCGGGCGAGGCTGCCGGCGCAGTGGGCGGCCAGCTCGGCGGCCGTGACCTCGCCCCGCTGCCTCGGTACGACGTACGCGACGACGGTCTCGCCGGCCAGCGGGTCCGGTGCCCCGAGCACCAGCGACCCGGCCACCGCGGGGTGCGCGTTCAGCACCCGCTCGACCTCCTGCGGGTAGACGTTGAACCCGTGCACCAGGATCAGCTCGCCGAGTCGGTCCACCAGGAAGAGGTCGGCGTCGGCGTCGGCGTACGCGATGTCGCCGGTCCGCCACCAGCCGTCGGCGTCCGGGCCGTCGTGCCCGTCGGGCCAGTAACCGGAGAAGAGGTTCGCGCCGCGTACGACGATCTCGCCGGGATCGGTGCCCGGCGACGGGAGTTCCAGGTCCGGATCATCTGATTCGTCCTCATTGGTTATGGATTGGACGGTTGTTCCGTCCTGCCACAGCACCTCACCGTCCGGTGCGACCAGCCGCAACTCGACGCCGGGCAGCGGGCGGCCGATCGAACCGGTCTTCCCGGCCGGTCCGACCAGGGTGGAGGTCAGCACGGGTGCGGTCTCGGTCAGCCCGTAACCGACCCCGATCCGGTGCCCGGTCCGCTCGGCGAACCGGGTGGCGTCGGCGACGCCCAGCGGCGCGGCGCCACAGACGGCGACCCGTACCGACGCCATCGCCGTGTCGAGCGACGGCCCGTCCGGGGCCGACGGGCCGCCCGTCGCGGGCAGGGCGAGCCAGGCGACGAACATCGACGGTACGCCCACCAGCACGCTGACCCGGTGCCGCTCGACGACCTCCAGTACGTCGGCGGCGTCGAACCGGTCGACGAGTACCCCGCAGGCACCGTGGTACGCGACGGCGCCGAGCCCGGCGTTCAGCCCGTAGGCGTGGAACATCGGCAGCGCCAGCAACACCCGGTCCGCGGGTCCCACCACCGCTGGCGAGATGCGGTCGATCTGCCGGTGGTTGGCGAGCAGTGCCCGGTGCGACAACATCGCACCCTTGGGGTGCCCGGTGGTGCCCGACGTGTAGAGCAGTACGGCGAGCGCCTCGGGATCGGCCACCACCGGCGCTCCACCCGGCTCCCCGTCCGCCGACGGCGCTCCACCCGGTGCCGCCTCCGCCGCCGGTGCTCCACGGTCACCGTCGGCCGGTTCGCCCGGGTACCCGGGCAGGGCGGTGTACACCTCGGACAGCGTGGGCAGGTCGGCGACCAGCTCGGCCACGGTGGCCCGCACCGGCTCGGTGCCGATCAGCAGCGCCGCCCCGGAGTCCGCCAGGATGTGCCGCAGTTCCGGCCCGGTCAACGTCGGATTCACCGGTACGGCCACCAGGCCGGCCCGTTGTACGGCGAAGAACGCGATCGCGAACTCGGGCGTGTTACCCAGGGCGATCGCGACCCGGTCCGGATGCGGGTCGCCGGTACCGGGAAGGCGTCGGCGGAGGGCGTCGGCGACCCGGTCGACGGCCCGGTCGAGCTCGGCCCAGTGCAACGTGCCCTCGGGCCAGACCAGGGCGGGCTGGTCGCCACGGGTGGCGGCGGCCAGGCGTACCCGGTCGGCCAGGGTCACGGCGTGCGACGTCGGGCCGGACAGCTCCGCGTCGGACGACACAACGCCGGGCGGCTCTGCTGTGGACGGCCCGGCACCGGACGGCGTGGTGGCGGACGACTCGGCGGGGGTGGGCGCTCCATCCTGCACGGTCGCCGAGTCTGGCACAGCCGGGGCTTGCTCCGCTCGCTCCCGTCCGCGACGGACGGGCCGTACCGGGATCGCACTCCGCCACGGACGGACCCGGCACCCGCGCCCCGCAGCGGACGGACCAGGACCGCGCTCCGCAGCGGACGGACCGACCATCCGAACCTTCCACGGATCGTCCCGATGGGACCGCAGCCGCTGGAGCCGTGGGAAATTGCCCCACGCGGTTCCCCGTTCGTGGAAGTTGCTCGACTTCCCCGTCGGTACGCGGTACCGTCCACGAGACCGTAGAGGCTTTCGTGATGTCCACCGCCTGACCTGCGACGGTCCATTCGGCACTCGAAACAGCGGTGTCCATTAGCACGACATGCAGCGGCACGCCAAGGGCGCGCCGCCCAATGGCGTTTCTCGGCGTTATGCCTGCTCAGAACCGCTCTCCCCGCACTGTCTGGGATCCGACAACGCACAACCGGTGCGGCCCGAACGGGTGGCTTTCGGAAATACTTTGGCTCTGTGTAACGGACTTGCCGCACATGGGTGACGTTGGCCCTATCATCACTCGGGTCGGCTCACCCCTTTTGCCGTGAGTCGACACCCCTCAGCCCGAGGAGGCCGCCGTGCCTGTGAGAGCACAGCACCAGCAGCTGTGGGGCGTGTGCCGTCGTACGGCACACCCCGGATCTGCCGTGCCGGATCGCGTCGTCCACGGCGCACGTACGGCCACCACCGCCGCCGCCGGGCCCGGGCGACCGGCCCGACGGTCGCGGGCGGCCGGGGAGGTCCAGTGAGCACCTACGGATATGCCGACAGCACGACCGGCGGCCAGATGCGGAACACCCGGAACGCCCTCAACGAAGGGCTGTCCCGGCTCCGCCTGTCCATGGACGACATGCTGAGCCTCGCGGTGCGGGGCGACGGGGGTTCGAAACGGATCCGGAACCGTCCGCACCATCCGAACGAGACGCCGACCCGGCAGAACTCCCCGGGCGGCAACAGTCGGCAGGTGAACGGCGGCCGGGTCGCCAGCCCGACCAGGCCGGCGATGCCCGCCCAGCCGGGCGTCGGGCAACCGCCGGGCGACGACACCGGTCCGGACAATCCGAACACCGAGACCGCCGTCCTGCCGGTGGTCCCGGCGACCGAGTCGACCACCGGCTCCGGCGGCGGCTCCGGTGCCCCGACCGGTTATCCGGAACGGCCGGACCCGTCGGATCCGGCCCGTGAGGTCTGGGCGCTCGTGGAGCGGGCGCAGGCCGGCGAACCCGAGGCGTTCGGCCTGATCTACGACCGGTACGTCGACACCGTCTTCCGGTTCGTCTACTTCCGGGTCGGCAACCGACAGCTCGCCGAGGATCTGACCTCGGACACCTTCCTCCGCGCCCTGAAGCGGATCGGCAGCTTCACCTGGCAGGGCCGGGACCTGGGCGCCTGGCTGGTGACGATCGCCCGGAACCTGGTGGCGGACCACTTCAAGTCGGGGCGCTACCGACTCGAAGTTACAACGGGTGACGTCTTGGATGCGGACCGCGAGGATCGGGGTCCGGAGGGCAGCCCGGAAGCGGCCGTCGTCGAGCACATCACCAATGTCGCGTTGTTGACGGCGGTCAAGAAGCTCAACCCTGAGCAGCAGGAATGCATCGTGCTCCGCTTCCTGCAGGGGTTCTCGGTCGCGGAGACCGCACAGGCGATGGGCAAGAACGAGGGCGCGATAAAGGCGCTGCAGTACCGCGCGGTCCGCGCTCTGGCCCGGCTGCTGCCCGACGGATTCCAGCCGTGAAGCGCTCCCACGCCACGGCCGGCCACGGAGTGGCCCCGCTCACTCTTCGTAATTTCTCATCCCGGCCGGCCGTAACCGCTCCACCCCGCCGAACGTTTGTCCCGGTGCGACCGGTGGTTGCCCGGGGCTCTCCCCGATCGGCCGGTCGGACAGCTGGTCCGACCGCCGCCGCGGTCTGGCTCTGACGTTCAGCCACCGTCGCACCGGACGGCGACGACGCCGACCGAAGCGTCGCGACCAGCGAAGGGAGGTGTCGGCCGTGGGTTGGAACGCGTTCTACCGGCAGCGCGCGGAGCGATTCGCGCAACTCCTTGAGGAAGCCAACGGTGGCCGCCGCCACCACATCCGGTCCCGCGTCGACTCCGACCTCGCCCAACCGTTGGCGGTCGGGCAACGGCTCCGGACCGTCCAGTCCACCGCCGAGGTGGACCCCGACTTCCGGGCCAGCCTGCGGGCCATGCTGGTCGCCACCGCGGAACGGGAGGGGATCGGCGCGACCGCCGACGACCCGCTCGGCGCGGACGGGGTCACACCGGCCGCACCGGCCCGGGGATCCCGCGCCGCGCGGCCCTCGGCGCGGGCACCCCGTACCCGGCTCAGAGCGCGGGGCGCCATCGTCGTCGGGGTCGCCGTCGGCGCGATCGCGGTCTCCGGAATGGCCGCCGCCAGCGAGAACGCCGTCCCCGGCGACGCGCTGTACGGCATGAAGCGGCACACCGAGCGGGCGCAGCTGGCGCTGGCCAGTTCAGACCTCAGCCGGGGCCAGCTCTTCCTCGACTTCGCCCGGACCCGGCTCGCCGAGGCGACCGCGCTGGGCGACCAGAGCACCGGATTCGAGGCCGTCCTGCGGGACATGGACAACGACACCCGGCAGGGGATCAAGCTGCTGACCACTGCCGCGGTGCAGCGCCGGGAGCCGGCCGCGCTCGACGCCGTCGACAACTTCCTCGGCGAGCAACGTCACCGGCTGGACACCCTGCTCGACCAGACCGGCCGGGCCAACCGGGAACCGGCCCAGAAGTCGATCCACCTGCTCGACAACGTGCAACGCCGGACGGACGCCCTGCGCGCAGCCCTGACCTGTGGCGCCGGGACGACCGGTCGGGCCGACTCCCTCGGCCCGCTGCCCCGCAACTGCCCGGGCGGCCGTGGCCCGGTGGTCACCACACCACCGAACCCGTCGGTCTCCGAGGAGACCGGGGGTCGTGTCCCGGGCGAGACGCCGCGTGTCCCCGAGCGAACCGCTTCGCCCCGGGATCCGGCACCGACACCCAGCGCGGAACAGCCGGCGGTCCGGGAGAAGAGCCCCTCCCCGGCCGCGCACAACAGCGGCGACTGACCCGACCCGGCGACCCGGTTCGGACGACCCCGCCACGGGCGTTCCGTCCCGGCCCGCTCGGACGACGACCGGTACGGCACCACCGATCTTCGCTACCCTCGCTGATGTACGTGTGAGCGAGGAGGTCCACGCGTGGCCCGTACCCGCAAGGTGACGGTCAGCACCGACAAGGACGGTCACACCGCAGGTTGGGCGGCCACCGGCCTGGCGGAGGCCCCGCCCGCGCCGGCCGACCCCTGTGCCGCCGCCTTCTTCGACGTCGACAACACGATGATGCAGGGCGCCTCGATCTACTGGCTCGCCCGTGGGCTGGCCGCCCGGAACTACCTCACCACCCGGGACCTGACCCGGTTCGCCTGGCAGCAACTCCGGTTCCGGGTGCTCGCCACCGAGCACGCCGGCAGCATGTCGCAGGTGAAAGAGGCCGCGCTCGCCTTTGTCGCCGGATGGCGGATCGAGGAGATCGAGCGGCTCACCGAGGAGATCTTCGACGAGCTGATGGCGCCCCGGATCTGGCGCGGTACCCGGACGCTGGCCGAACAGCATCTGGCCGACGGTCAGCGGGTCTGGCTGGTCACCGCCGCCCCGGTGGAGATCGGCCGGGTCATCGCGGCCCGGCTCGGGCTGACCGGCGCGATCGGCACGGTCGCGGAGATCCACGACGGCGCGTACACCGGACGTCTGGTCGGCGACCTGATGCACGGTGCGGCCAAGGCCGACGCGTTGACCCAGCTCGCCACCGTCGAAGGGCTCGACCTGACCCGCTGCGCCGCCTACAGCGACTCCAGCAACGACCTGCCGATGCTCTCCGCCGTCGGGCAGGCGGTGGCGATCAACCCGGACAGCACGCTGCGCCGGACAGCCCGGGAGAACGGCTGGACGGTGTACGACTTCCGGACCGGTCGGAAGGCGGCCCGGATCGCCGTACCGTCGACCGCCGCCGCCGGGCTGCTCGCCGGTGCGGTCAGCGCCGGCCTGGCGGTGCGCCGCCGCCGACGCCTGTAAGGAAGGGCCCCCTATTATCGTTTTCTGGTGTAGAAGGGCCCCTTCCTAACAGCTCAGGGGCCTGGGAGCGCTCAGGCGCCGAACGGGTCGGGACGTCGCTCCAACAGTTGGTGCAGGGTCTGCTGGATGGTCTCTCGCACCTGGTCGGCGAGGTTGAAGACGACCAGCGGATCATCGGCCGAGTCGACCAGGTGCGCGGTCGGGATCGGCGGACAGAACTCGATCAGCCACTTGCTCGGCAGCGGCACCACGCCGAGCGGGCCGAGCCACGGAAACGTCGGGGTCACCGGGAAGTACGGCAGCTTCAGCAGCCGGGCCAGCGGCTTGATGTCGGCGAGCATCGGGTACGTCTCCTCCGCGCCGACGATCGCCACCGGAATGATCGGTGCCCCGGTACGCAGCGCGGCGGAGACGAACCCGCCCCGCCCGAACCGCTGCAACTTGTAGCGCTCGGCGTAGAGCTTGCCGATCCCCTTGAAGCCCTCGGGGAAGACCCCGACCAGTTCGCCCCGGCCGAGCAGCCGTTCCGCGTCCGGGTTGCAGGCCACCGTGCCGCCGGTCTTGCGGGCCAGCTCGGAGACGACCGGCATCCGGAAGACCAGGTCCGCGCCGAGCAGCCGCAGGTGGCGGTGGGCGGGATGGCGGTCGCGCAGCACCGCCGCCAGGACGAGCGCGTCCAGCGCCACCGTGCCGGAGTGGTTGCCGACCACCAGGCCGGAGCTGTCGACCGGCAGGTGGTGCACACCGGTCACCTCGGTGCGGAACCACTCGCGGTAGAGCAGTCGCAGCAGCGGATGGAAGACCTGGTCGGTCAGCTCCGGGTCGAAGCCGAACTCGTCGACCTCGTACCGGCCGGAGAGTCGTCGACGGAGGAACGCCAGACCGGCCGCCACCCGCCGGTCCCAGACGTCCCCCGGCTGGTCGGCCACCGCCGGATCGACCGGCCCGGGCCGGTGCCCGTTGCGTCGCGCCGGCCGGTCGAGGTCCGCCGGATCCTGTGCCGGCGGCTCGCCGAACCGCCGGGCCGCCGGAGGTACGTCGTCGTACCGCCGCCCCGATCCGGGCCCGGCCGGCTCGTCAGTCATCCGCCCGCCCACCTCGTACCTCGCTGAGTTGGCCGAGCCGATCCCGGACCGCGGCCCGGGTGTGCCGGATGCCGTCGAGGATCACCCGCTCGGCGCGGTGCAGCTGTTCCGGCCCGAGCGGGGCGCGGTCCCGGTGCCCCTGGATGAAGTCGTCGAACGCGGCGGCGGTGGACCGCGGGGTGAAGCCGTACTCGCTGATCAGCCTGGTGGTGTCGACCACCCGGCCGTGCACGAAGAGGTCGACCTGGTCGAGGCCGTAGCGCCCGAAGCCGAGCGTCCGGGCGAGCCCGGCGGCTCCGGAGAGCCCCGGCTCCAGCACCGGTACGGCGACCCGGCCGGCCCGCCGGATCGCCTGGGAGAGCGCGAGCACGCCCGGCCCGGCGACGTTGTACGTCCCGGGGTGGTCCTCGACCACCGAGCGGTGCAGGACCTCCAGGGCGTCGTCGAAGTGCACGAACTGCAGCCGGGGGTCGCGCCCGAGCACGGTCGGTACGACCGGTTGGGCGAAGTAGCGGGTCAGCGTGGTGTTCGCCATCGAGCCGATGAACGGGGCGAACCGCAGCACGGTGGCGGTGACGTCGGGGCGGCGGCGTCGGAAGCCGCGGACGTACCCCTCGATGTCAAGGATGTCCCGGGCGAAACCGCCGCGCGGCACCGCGCGCGGCTCGGTGTCCTCGGTGAAGACCGCCGGGTCCCGGAACGACGCGCCGTAGGCGGCGGTCGACGACCGGACGACGAGCTTGCGCAGCCGGGACGCCCGCTGGCCGGCGGCGAGCAACTGCATCGTGCCGATGACGTTCTGTTCCTTCATCCCCGCCCGACCGCCCTGCTGCGGGTCCGGTGCGGTGAGCAGGGCGAGGTGCACGACGGCGTCCGCACCCAGGTCGTCGACGACGCTGCTCACCGCGCCGGCGTCGGCACGGACGCGTTCCACCCCGTCGAGCAGGGGGGCGAGTTCGGGCGCCGGGTCGAGCACGTCGAGCCCGATGACCCGGTTGATCCGGTCGTCCGCGACGAGCCGGGCCGCGACGTGCGCGCCGAGGAAACGGCTCACTCCGGTCACCACGACCACCCCCGGCGCACCCGGGGTGCTCGCGGGGGTCACCTCGTGCCCCGCACGGGTCGCCCCGGGCCGGGTCCGGACCGCCGCGACGTCGTCACGTGGGCCTCCAGAGGTCGACTGCTGACCGGCGTCACCGCTGGCCGGGCCGGAGCCCGGCCAGGGTCACTTGCCGAGACGGCGACGCTGGACGCGGGTCTTGCGCAGCAGCTTGCGGTGCTTCTTCTTCGCCATGCGCTTGCGGCGCTTCTTGACCACCGAGCCCATACGACAGCCCTTCTGATGCATCTGCGGGTCGGACCGGAGTCACCCCCACGGGGGTGGCCGGTAACCGAGCTGGACAACGAACCGGGCCGGCACGGTCTGGCTCTCGCCCACACCGGCACATGGCCACGGTCGCGGTCCAGCCTAGCCCTCGACCGTCGAGCGGACGAACGCGCCCCCGGTCTCACCGTCGTCCGCACCGCCCGGCCCACGTCCGCGCCACCGTGGCCGGCCGGTGTCGGCGGCCCGCCGACGTCCGCGTCCGTCGTCCCCGCCGCCCGCTGCCGGCCCGCCGCACCGCACCCGTCGTACGCACCGTCGGGTCAGTCGTCAGGCGGTCTCCTGAAAGGCGCCGCGCAGGTACTCGTGCACGGCGTGCTCGGGCACCCGGAACGATCTGCCCACCCTGACCGCGGTCAGCTCGCCGGAGTGCACGAGTCGGTAGACGGTCATCTTCGACACCCGCATGAGCGTCGCCACCTCGGCGACGGTCAGGAACCTGACCTCCGGCAGCCGGCCGTCGGACTGTGGTGATCCTGCCATGGCTCACCAATCCATCCCATTCCCCGGCGCGGGCCGCCCGGTCGGAGGTTCCGCACCGGGGCGACTACGCGCGTGTTATCAGTACGGTAACGGGACGGCTGTGACCGGCGCGATCCCTTCGGGCATTTGATCATCACTGGCGGCGTCAGCGGCGGGTGGGAACGGACATTCTTCGCCGATCCCGGTCATTCCGCGCGCAGTGCCACCACCGGGTCCAACCGTCCGGCCCGTTGCGCGGGCACCACCCCGAAGACGACCCCGACCACCGCCGAGACCCCGAAGGCGAGCGCCAGCGACCACCCGGTCACCAGGGTCGGCACCGGGGAGAGGGCGGCGACCAGCATGGCGGCGGTGACGCCGAGCGCCATGCCCAGCGTGCCGCCGAGCGCGGTGAGCAGCACCGCCTCAAGCAGGAACTGCAGCCCGATGTCCCTGGGCCGGGCACCGACCGCCTTGCGCAGGCCGATCTCGCGGGTCCGTTCACGTACCGACACCAGCATGATGTTGGAGACCCCGACCCCGCCGACCAGCAGGGAGATCCCGGCGATCGCCGCCAGCACCCCGGTGAGGACACCGAGGATGTCCCCGAGTACCCCGAGGACCTGCTCCTGGGTCACCGCGCTGAACTCGGTGTCGGGATGCCGGCGGGACAGCTCGGCGACGATCCGGTCGCCGAGTTCGCCGATCCGCTCCCGGTCCGGCGCCCGGACCGCGATGCCGTCGATCCGCTGCGTGCCGTAGAGCCGGTGCGCGGCGGTCACCGGGATGTGCACCTCGTCGTCCCGGTCCACGCCCAGGCTCTGGCCCAGCGGGGTGAACACGCCGATCACCCGGAACCGCACCCCGGCGATCGAGACCTGCCGGCCGACCGCCTCCCGGCCGCCGAAGAGGCTGTCCGCGACGGTGGCGCCGAGCACCGCCACCCGGCGACTCGCGTCCACATCGGAGGAGGTCAGATAGCTGCCCCGGTCCAGCTCCCGGACGAAGACCTGCGGGGTGGTCTCCAGTACGCCCTGCACGGTACTGAACGCCGAGCGGGCACCGGCGCGTACCGTCTCGCCGGAGGTGACGGTGACCGCGACCCGGCCGGGGTCGCCGACGACCCGGCCGACCGCCTCGACGTCGGCGAGGGAGAGCCGGGAGACGGCCGGGGCAGCGCCGAGGTCGAGCCGACCGGGGACCACCACCAGCAGGTTCGAGCCGAGTCCCTCGACCTGCTGTTCCACCTCCCGCTTGGCACCGGCGCCGATCGCCACCAGCACGACCACCGCAGCCACCCCGATGACCACGCCGAGCATGGTGAGCAGACTGCGCAACCGGTTCGCGACCAGCGCGACCCGGGCCACCCGCCAGGCCTCCGCGACCCTCACGACCCACTCCCCGGACCGGGCTGTTCCGGGATACGCCCGCCGGGGTCGTCTCCGACCCGGCTTCCAGGTCCGGGCCGGCCGTCAGGATCGTCCCCCGCGTCGTCGACGCCCGGCCGGTGCGGGATGCGGCGCCCGGCGGCTCCGGCGGCGCCACCGGAGCCACCGGGCGGGTGCCCCGAGTCGCTTCCGGACGCGAGTCGGGGCTCCGCGCTGGGAGCGTGGTCCACTATCTCAGGCCCCCGGCGCGCCGCCGGCACGACCGTCGGCGAAGCCGGGTCGCCGGCCGGTGGTATGACCCGGCCGTCCCGGACCACGACCTGCCGACGCGCCCGCGCCGCCACCTCCCGGTCGTGGGTCACCAGGACCACCGCCACCCCGGAACTCGCGTTCAGCTCCTCCAGCAGGGCCAGCACCGACTCCCCGGTGACGCTGTCGAGGTTGCCGGTCGGCTCGTCGGCGAGCAGCAGCACCGGATCGGTGACCAGGGCGCGGGCGATCGCGACCCGCTGCTGCTCCCCACCGGAGAGCTGGTTGGGCCGGTGGTCGAGCCGGTGCCCGAGCCCGACCCGGTCGAGCATCGCGGCGGCCAGTTCCCGGCGCCGCCGGGCACCGACTCCGCGGTAGACCAGCGGCAGTGCCACGTTCTCCACCGCCGACGTACGGGGCAGCAGGTGGAACGCCTGGAAGACGAAACCGATCGTCTCGTTGCGCAGGGCCGCGAGTTCCCCGGCGGTCAGGTCGGCGACGTCCCGGCCGCCGATGGTCAGCCGGCCGCTGGTCGGCCGGTCCAGCCCGCCGAGCAGGTGCATCAACGTCGACTTCCCCGAGCCGGACGGCCCGACGATCGCCAGGTGGTCCCCGGCGTCGACGGTCAGCGAGACGCCGCGCAGTGCGGTCACCGACGTGCCACCGAGGTCGTACGTCCGGACCAGGTCGACCGCCTCGACCGCGACCGGCCCGGCACCGCTGAGCCGGTTCACCGCACCCGCTGCCCGGGACGCACCCGGTCGGCCCCACTGACCACCACCTGCTGGCCGGGTTCCACCCCGCCGACGATCTGCACCAGGTCCCGGCCCTGTACGCCGACGGTGACCGGCACCTGCTCGGCGACCCCGTTCCGGACCACCCAGAGTGCCTCCCGCCCGTCCGTGCTGTGCACCGCCGCGGCCGGAACCGTCACCGCGTCCGCCGCCTCCCGGACCCGCAGCCGGACGACCGCGCTCATCCCCGGGCGAGGGGTCGGCGCGACCCGCCCGTCGGCGTACCGTCCCGGGTCGAGCGAGAGTCGGACCCGGTACGAGACCCCGCCCTGGGCGGAGGTGGTCGGCAGTACGTCAACCGAGCGGACCCGGGCCGGGTACTCGGCTCCGGTGGCCGCGTCGAGTTCCACCGTCGCCGACAGCCCTTCGGTCACCAGCGGCACGTCGGTCTCGTCGATGTCGGCGACCAGGCCGAGGTCGCCGACGTCGACCACGGTGAGGATCGGGGTGCCGGCGCCGACCCGGCCGCCGACCGGCACCGTGCCGTCGACCCCGGGCACCGGTGCGGCGGCGCCACCCGGACCGGTCCCGCCCGCCGGGTCGAGGCCCGGTGGCGCGCCGAGCCCGCCGCCCGGGCCGAGGCCGCCCGCGACGCCGAGCAGGCCGGCCAGCGCCTCGACGGAACCGGTGCCGCCAGCGGTGACCGGGCCACCGAGCTGCACCACCCCGCTGATCGGGGCCCGCAGGGTCAGCGCGTCCACGGTCGCCTTCGCCAGGTCGTACGCCTGCTCGGCCTGCAGCCGTTGCGCGGCGGAGAGTGCACGGACCGCGGAGTTCAACCCGGCGACGCCGCGCCGGACCGCCCGGACCACGGCGTCGGCGGACCGGGACGCCGCCTCGTACTGCAGTTCCGCCGCTGTCACCTGGGCGAGCAGGGCGTCCCGCCGGTCCCGGTCGGTGAGTTCGCCGGCCGCCTCCCGGGCCGCGTCGAAGGCCCGGGCCGCCGCCCGATCGGTGCTGTGGCGCGCCCGGGACAGGTCACTGCCGTCGCCGGCCGACCCGCCACCGGCTCGTCGGGCCAGGTGGAGGGCCTGCCGGGCCTTGTCGAGCCGGTTCCGGGCGGCGGGTGAGTCGATGACCGCGAGGATCCGGCCGGCCCGGACCCGCTGGCCCGGGCCGACCCGCAACTCGGCGAGAGTGCCGTCGGCGGGGGCGCTGAGCGTGGCGGCGGCTCGCGCGGTCACGGCGGCGGGTGCCTCCACCAGCTCGACAACGCTCGCCCGGGTCACGCTGACCAGGTCGAACGTCGGCTCCTCGGTGCAGGAGGCGGCGGTGAGGCCGACCAGGCCGGTGACGGTGGCCAGGGTGAGCAGTGGGCGGAGCCGCGTCAGCCCGGTACGGCGCGGCGGAGAGGTACGTCGCACACCGTCATGCTACGAGCACGGTACGCATCCGTACGGGTACGACGCGCGCGGCCCGGTCCCCGATCTGCATCTCGCCCTGCCGGCACCGCCGACGGCCGGACGGGCGCCCCGGTCAGACGGATCAGCCGGCCGCCTCCCGGATGTAGTCGGCGCAGTCGTCGTGCAGCGTGGACCACTCCACGCCGAAAACCTGACGGGCGGCCTCCTCCTCCGAGTCGCCGTCGTGCACCACGAGCTTGAAGAAGCGGAGTACCTGCGCGTCGCCGAAGCGGTCGCTGAGATGGCGGACGGCGAGGTAGCCGGCCCCGTACGCGGCGGAGACGCGCCAGTCCGGGGCGTCGTCGTCCGGCACCAGGTCGTCCAGTTCGCCACTCCAGTCGGAGTCGGCCAGCCGCTCGACGTCGGAAAGGCTCGGATACCGGCTCACCGGGCGACCGGCCGCGCCGGCGTACTCGGCGAGTCCCTCGACCAGCCACCATGCGCCGTTCTCGATCCGGGGCGTGCCGGAGAGCGAGGCGGTGTGGGTCAGCTCGTGCCGGAGCAGTTCGGCGTACTCGCCGTCGCGCAGGCTCTCCGAGTTGAGCACCACGTCGTACTGGCCTGAGCCGATCGAGACGGCGTATCCGGCGGTCCATTCCGCCCGGTCGCCGCCGTACCACCGCTTCCACTCGTTCGGGCCGGCGTAGAAGATCCGGTAGCGGTCCGGCGGCGTGCCGTCCGCAGCGTAGCGGTCCGCGACCAGGGCGGCCTGTTCCGCTTCGCGCAGCAGCGTCGGCAGGCGGTCCCGGAAGGCCCGGGGCGCGGCGACCATCACCCGCTCACCGATTGAGGCGACCAGTTCGTCGACCTCCCAGGGGCGGGGGCGGTCACCCCGCGACTCCGGCTCCTCGACACTGATCAACCGGGGCTGGCCGGCGGCGTCCTGCCAGCGGGTACTGACCGTGATCTCGACAGGCTCGCAGGTCGGCACGACGAAGCAGTGCCTGACCCGGAGGTCGGCCCGCCACTGCCCCGGCTCGAACATCCGGACCAGCTTGCCGCGCAGCTCCGGCTGCCACCGGGTGACCTGCATCGCGCGCAGGGTACGGAACTGGCGGCGCAGGTCACGGGAGACCGGGGAGCCCGGCTCGGCCACCGCCAGGTAGCCGCTCTCGTCACCGCCGAGCAGCGCGTTGGCCTGCTTGTCGAGCAGTTCGACCACCCGTGCGCCGAGCCACTCCTGGGTAACGGTCAGCGCGTCGCCGGCCTTCGGGCTGGGTGCACCGGCACCGGCCGCCGTGCCCCCCGGGCCGCCGAACCGGTCGAGGGCGAACACCCCGCCGACGGCCGGCACCGCGCAGCAGAGCAGCGCCACGACGACGCCGAAGGTCACCCACAGCCACAGCCGGGGACGGCGGGGTGGTCGCTGCCCGAGGTCCGGCGGAGGACCGCCGAGCGGTGGGTAACCGAACGGGAGCGTGGATTGGCCGGCGGTCGACGACGGGTAGCCGCCCGACGCGGGATGTCCCGGAGGCGGCCCGTAACCACCGGCGGCCGGATACCCGGGAACCGGTGACGCACCGCCGGGTGGCGGATAGCCGGCGTAACCACCGGGTGGCGGATAGCCGGCGTAACCACCGGGTGGCGGATAGCCGGCGTAACCACCGGGTGACGGGTAGCCGATGTCCGTGTCGTCACCGCCGCTCGGGCGGGTCCCAGAGTCCCCGTCAGTCACGGCCGGAGAGTACGACCTCGTGTCCAGTTCTGCCCACCCCGGTTGCATCCGGGGGCGAATCGGAACCGAACCGTCACCATCGAGGTGTCTCGTGGGCCGGAAGCCAGTCCTGATCGGTCATCCAGCTCTGTCCATCATGGATGGAGGACGGTTCCGGCCCGGCCGCCGCGAGCCAGCTGCGCCGGGCGGAGAGGAGCACCGGGACCGCCGGCAGGACGACCCCGACCACGCCGGCCAGCGTCCCGGCCGGACCGGCCGAGGACGGCAGTACGGTCAGCAGCACGCCGCACCCCACGGTGAACAGCACCATGGTCGCGGCGAGTACGGCGGTGAGCCGTACCGCCCCGAGTCGGATTCCGACGTGCCGCAGTCCCCAGCCGAGCAGGATCACCGCGCCCAGGGCGGCGACCAGGGCGAGCCCGGCGAACAGGTCGGTCGCCCGGGCCAGCCACAGGTACGTCGCGTCGGGCCGGTCGTCGCCCCACAGCATCCGCCAGCCGCCGAGTCGGCCGAGCAGTTCGGTGCCGAGGTGCTGGCTGCCGAGAACGGCGAGAAACAGCAGCGCGGTACGCCGGCCGTGCGTCACGGCCAGCACCTCCTGCAGCCCTGACGCGATCCGGCGCGCCGACCCGAACTCCCGTACGGCCAGTTGTTCCGCCGCCGGGGCGGTGAGCCCGTCGCTCCGGTGGCTCTCGGCGGCGTCGACCAGGGCGTCACGGATCTCGGCGAGCATGTCCGCCCGGAGCCGGGCCGATCCGCGCAGTGCGGAACCCACAGCCGAGACGTAGTCGTCGATCGCATCCGTCACCAGGTCATTCTTCCGGGTGACCGGTCAGGACCGCCATCAGGAGGACCCCTGAGCCTGTCCGACCCGTTTCGGTCCGGCCGGCACTGTCTGCGCCTGCTGTACGAATTGGGCAGATAAGAGATGTCTGGGAAATAACGAGTGGTACGTCCAATGGAATGGCCGTCTGCTTTTTTCTGCCCGAACCAGGATTACTCCTGGTCTGATCCCCATAGACCCCGGTTCACGCGGTTCGGGCGCCGACAGTCTTATTTCCGCTGAATCGTGGGTTTTCTTCGCGTAGGCCCGTGATGCCCCGGAAGGTCGCCGTACGGTGACGTTCAGTGGTGGCAAACCATTTGTCGCCATCCGCGCCCTGGTGGTGCGGGCGTGTCTTGTATCCGAAAGGCAGGGAGCTCATGTCCGAACTCCATGGGAACCATGTGGATCCCGGTCAGCCCAGAACGCGCCCAACGAGGCGGCGGTCCCGGTGGTTCTTAGCCGGTGGAATCGTCGCCGGAAGCCTGGTGGCCGGTGCCGCCGGTATCACGGGGGTGGCCGGCATGGCCGGCGCTCAGGGTCTGACGAACCTGGACCTGGGGAAGCTGTCGGTTGTCGCCACGGACAACGGCAAGGACCAGCAGGGCAAGGACGACAAGAGCCACGACGGCAAGGACGAGCAGGGCAAGGACGAGCAGGGCAGGAACGAAGAGGGCAAGGACTCGAAGGACTCCGAGGGCGGCTGGCAGGGCGGGACCGACAGCTGCGAGTCGGGTTCGAACAGCTCGGGCTCGAACGGTTCCGGCTGGCACGGCGAGGAGTCCGGCTCCAACAGCTCGGGCTCGAGCAACTCCGGCTCGAACGGTTCCGGCTGGCACGGCGAGGAGTCCGGCTCCAACAGCTCGGGCTCGAACAGCTCCGGCTCGAACGGTTCCGGCTGGCACGGCGAGGAGTCCGGCTCCAACAGCTCGGGCTCGAACAGCTCCGGCTCGAACGGTTCCGGCTGGCACGGTGAAGAGTCCGGCTCCAACAGCTCGGGCTCGAACAGCTCGGGCTCCAACAGCTCGGGCTCGAACGGTTCCGGCTGGCACGGTGAAGAGTCCGGCTCCAACAGCTCGGGCTCGAACAGCTCCGGCTCGAACGGCTCAGGCTGGCACGGTGAAAAGTCCGGCCAGCAGGGCCAGCACGGTCAGAACTCGGACCAGCAGGGCCGGAACTCGGACCGCCAGTCGGGCGAGAGCTCGGGTACCGGCGGCTCGGGTGAGCCCTCGCCCAAACCGACGGAATCCAAGGACCCGAAGGCGAAGCCGGAGGAGTCCAAGGACCCGAAGGCGAAGCCTGAAGAGTCGAAGGACAAGGGCAAGGCCGAGGACCCGAAGGACAAGGGCAAGGCCGAGGACCCGAAGGACAAGGGCAAGGCCGAGGACCCGAAGGACAAGGGCAAGGCCGAGGACTCCAAGGACAAGGCCGAGGAGTCGAAGGACAAGGGCAAGGCCGAGGACTCCAAGGACAAGGGCAACGAGCGCTCGGGCTCCGAGGGTTCCGGCTGGCACGGCGAGCGTTGCGCCGACGAGGGGAACAAGCGCGACCAGGAGAACCGGCACGACCAGGAGAACCGGCGCGACCAGGAGAACCGGCACGACCAGGAGGACAAGCACGACGAGGAGTCGGTGCCGTGTGACCCCGACAAGCTCATCGCCGCGCTGGTCCACGCCAACGCCCAGGGTGGTGGTCACCTCCGGCTCGCGCCCAAGTGCACCTACGTCCTCACGGCGTACGACGACCGTGACAAGCACGACAAGAAGGATGACCGGAAGCACGACCGGAAGAAGCACGACCGGAAGGACGACCGGAAGAAGCACGACGACAACGGCGTGATGAACGGCGTGAACGGCGCGAATCACGACGACAAGGACGACCGGAAGCACGACAAGCACGACGGTCGGAAGCACGACGACGACCGGAAGCACGACAAGCACGACGGTCGGAAGCACGACAAGAAGGACGACGACAGGTCGGGCCTGCCGGTGATCCACGAACGGATCACGATCAAGGGCGAGGGTGCCACGATCACCCGCGCCGCGAACGCCAAGGACTTCCGCATCCTGACCGTC
Organism: Plantactinospora sonchi; assembly: GCF_036422035.1. Lineage (NCBI taxonomy): Bacteria > Bacillati > Actinomycetota > Actinomycetes > Micromonosporales > Micromonosporaceae > Plantactinospora > Plantactinospora sonchi. Next base: position 188,393 of record NZ_JAZGQK010000010.1, on the reverse strand, counting down.
GGTCACGGCGGCGAGCTGGTCCTCAGCGACGTGACCATCAAGAACGGTCGCGGCAAGGGCGGCGGCGGCCTCCTCGTCGAGGACGGCGGTACCGCCAAGGTCAAGGACAGCAAGTTCACCCGGAACTCCGCCGTTCACGGCGGTGCGGGTGGCGCGATCCTCAACAAGGGCGAGACCGAGATCACCTACAGCCAGATCAACGACAACAACACCGACGACAAGGGTGCTGGTGGCGGTATCGCCAACACGGGTGACCTGAAGCTCGAGCGGGTCCAGGTCAACAACAACAACACCCACGGCTTCGGCGGCGGCATCGTGAACGCCTTCGGGGTCGCCCGGATCAACAAGGCCGAGATCCACGGCAACCGTGCCGGGGCCGGTGGCGGTATCGCCAGCGTCTTCGGCCGGACCACGGTCGAGGAAACCAAGGTCACCTTCAACACCGCCAAGGTGGGTGGCGGTATCGCCGCCACCAAGAGCACGGTGATCGTACGCAAGTCCGAGGTCAGCCGGAACAGCTCGCACTCGGACGGCGGCGGCTTCTTCAGCCTGGACGGCTCGCTCCTGGTCGAGAAGACCAAGGTCGAGGCGAACACGGCGCGTGGCGACGGTGGCGGCATCTTCGCCAAGGACTCGGACATCACCGTCCGGGACAGCGAGATCGTCTACAACGACGCCATCGGCAACAAGTCCCAGGGCGGGGGCATCTTCGTCAAGGAGGGCAAGCTCTCCCTGGTGGACAGCAAGGTGGCGGAGAACAACGCCACCAAGAAGCCCGGTGGGGTCTTCGCCAAGGACGCCAAGGTGAAGGTGGACGAGGACACCGTCATCATCAAGAACCGGCCCACCAACTGCGACGGCAGCCCGGAGCACATCGACAACTGCTTCGGCTGAGCACCGCCGCTGACCAGGCCGGTGGTCGGTACCGGTAGCCGGTGACGGAGACCAGCACCGACAACGCCAGCGGGGCGCATCCGGTTCCCCAGGGAGACGGTCCATCCGGACCAGACCTCCGAGGGACCGGGTGCGCCCCCGCCGTACGTGATGCCGAGCCGCTCTGACGAAAAACCCCAGCGCCGTACGTGCGTCCGCCAGAGGACCGGGCCGCGGACCCGCCGCGACCGGGGCGGGACCGGGCCCGGGCGGGTCAGTCGACGGTCAGGTCCGCCAGCGCCCGGACGGTCCGCCAGTTCCGGATCGTCACCGGAACGGCCAGTCGCCGCTCCAGGAACGCGTTGCTGAACCTGGTCCGGCCGAAACCGTCGGGGTAGTGCAGGTAGATGTCCCGGCCGGCGAAGGTGAACTCGGCGGTCTCCCCCTCGGGCACCGCCAGCGCGGCGATCCGCGCCGGGTCGGGCGGCTCGGCCAGGAACCCGACCAGCAGCTTGACCTCGTCGCTCTGCACGCCGAGGTACGGGTTGCCGTCGACCAGGGTCGCCAGCTCGGCACCCGACCGGACCAGCACCGGTACGTCCCGGGACAACTCGTCGCCGAGGGCCCGACGGATCCTCCCGGCCAGCCGTTCCGGATCCTCGTCGGCGGCGAAAACCACGTTCCCGCTGCGCAGGTACGTCCGGACGTCCGCGACGCCGAGTCCGGTGACGACCCGTTCCAGTTCGGCCATGGCGAGCTGGGTGCCGGCCCCGACGTTGATGCCACGCAGCAGTGCGACGTACCGGGTCACCGGTGTCCTCCGTTCGCTCCCGAGCCGGCGCAGCCTACCCCCGACTGACCAGCGCCCGGGCGAAGAACGCCACATTCGCCGGCCGCTCGGCGAGCCGGCGCATCAGGTAGCCGTACCAGTCGGTGCCGTACGGCAGGTAGACCCGGACGGTGTGCCCGGCCTCGACGAGCCGGGTCTGCTCGTCGGGGCGTACGCCGTAGAGCATCTGGAACTCGAACTCGTCCGGTCCCCGGTCGAACCACCGGGAGCGGTCCTCGGCGATGGCGATCAGCCGGGGGTCGTGGGTCGCCAGCATCGGGTATCCGGGGCCGGAGAGCAGGATGTTCAGGCATCGGACGTACGATTTGTCCACTTCCTGGGCGGACTGGTACGCCACCGACTCGGGCTCCTTGTACGCCCCCTTGCACAGCCGTACCCGGCTGCCGGCGGTGGCCAGGTCCCGACAGTCCGCCTCGGTCCGCCGCAGGTACGCCTGCAGCACCGCGCCCGTACCCGGGAAGTCCTTGCGCAGCTCGGTCAGGATGTCGAGGGTCGAGTCGGTGGTGGTGTGGTCCTCCATGTCCAGGGTGACCGTGGTGCCGGCGGCCTCGGCGGCGGCGCAGATCGCCCGGACGTTCTCCTTGGCCAGCCGCTCGTCGAAGCGCTGCCCGAGCGCGGAGAGTTTCACGCTGACCTCGGTCGGCGGGGTCAGCCCCGCGTCGGCGAGCCGGCCGAGGAGGTTCAGGTACTCGTCCCGGACGGCGGTCGCCTGTTCCCCGGTGACGGTGTCCTCGCCGAGGTGGTCGATGGAGACCGCCAACCCGTCGGCGACGAGCTGGCGGGTGGCGCGCAGCGCGTCGTCGGTGGCGGTGCCGGCGACGAACCGGCGTACGACGTCCCGGGTGAACGGGGCCGTCTCGACGAGCCGCTCGATCCGGGTTGACCGGGAGGCGGCGAGAATGACCGATCGGAGCATGTGCCGAGCGTAACGCCAGCCGATCGGCCGCACGCGGGGACCGGACCGGGACCGGGCGGCAACCGGGAAGCTGCCCGGGAAGGGTTCCTCGAAACCAGCGGGAGGGCCCCGGAAGTGGCCGGTGAGCGGCCCGGAAGTGGACCGGGAAACCGCCGGAACGGCGACCGGGGGTACCCGGGGTGGCGCCGATCGGTTACAACGATCTCGTGGAAACAGTGTCGCGACGCCGCCTCCGGTCCGCGAGCGTGCAACTGGGCGCGCTCACCGCTCTCGCGCTCACCCTCACCGCGTGCAACCAGGTGGGCGACGACGATGACGACTGCGACCGGAAGACCCGGCCCCGGTCGCTCAGCAGCGCCACCCCGCTTGCCACCGTCGAGGCGCGGTTCGAACGGCCCGGTGCCGAGCCGACCTCCGTCGTACCCAGCCAGGGCGGGTTCGGCACCCACCTCGCCTCCTGCGGCGGCTGATCGATGCGGCGGGAGAACTGCACCCCCCGGCCGGGCTGGCACGACATGGTCCGTGGCCAGGGTCTGGTCTACGCCGACACCGAGCTGCCGGACGGCGGTTTCATGTCGTACTGGGACGAGAGCGCCTGTTACGCCCTCGACCTGGACGAGGTGCTCCGGCTGGAGGAGGCGACCGAGGAGCTGCACCGGATGTCGGTGGCCGCCGCCGAACACGTGGTGGCGAAGGACCGGTTCGCCGAGTTCGGCATCCCGGCCTGGGCCGCCGAGGCGGTCCGCCGGTCCCTGCGGGAACAACCGCCGACCCTCTACGGCCGCTTCGACCTCTGGTACGACGGCAGTTGGCCACCGAAGATGCTGGAGTACAACGCGGACACTCCGACCGCGCTGGTGGAGGCGTCGGTGATCCAGTGGTACTGGCTGGAGGACGTCCACCCCACCCTCGACCAGTGGAACAGCCTGCACGAGCGGCTCGTCGACGCGTGGCGCCGGATCGGCGCCGACCTGCACGACCCGCTGGTGCACGTGGCCTGGTCGGACGAAGAGGAGACCGGCGAGGACCAGATGACCGCCGGCTACCTCGCCGAGACCGCCCGCCAGGCGGGGCTCAAGAGCGAACTGCTGCCGATGCTCAACATCGGCTGGGACGGGCGGCGGTTCGTCGCCCGTACCGACCCGGGCGACGAGACCGGCACGCCGATCCTGACCTGCTTCAAGCTCTATCCCTGGGAGTGGATGGTCGCCGAGCCGTACGGGCGGCTCGCGCTGGCGCCGGGGACGCCGACAACCTGGATCGAGCCGGCCTGGAAGCTGCTGCTCTCCAACAAGGCCCTGCTCGCGGTCCTCTGGGAGCTCTATCCCGGTCACCCCTACCTGCTACCCGCCTATCTCGACTCGCCCCGGGGAATGCCGGAATACGTGGCGAAGCCGTTGTTGGGGCGGGAGGGCGGATCGGTGCGGATCATCACCGGCGCCGGAGAGATCAATAACCCGGGCATTTACGGTGCCGAAGGTTGGTGTTACCAGGAATTTCGCGCGCTCCCGTCGTTCGCGGGCAATCGGATGGTCATGGGCAGCTGGATCGTCGCCGGAGAGTCCGCCGGGGCGGGCATCCGGGAGAGCCAGAACTTGATCACCGACGGCTTCGCGCGGTTTCTTCCGCACTACGTGGACGCGCCACGGGAGCCCTGAGTCGTCTACGGTTGTCGGGTGAACTTCGACGCGTACGCCCGGACCGGGGTTGACCTCGTGAACGCGCGACTCGAGAACCTCGACGATCTGCGGGCCGTTTTCACCGACGAGCACGGCTGGATGCGCGATGAGGTGACGGATCGGGATGTCGCCGCCTTCCGCCGAGCCCAACGACGGTTGCGGGACGTCTTCGAATTCGGCTCCTCGGGGCGCGACGGCGACGCGGTGGCCGAACTGAATTCACTATTGGAGAGTTATCCGGTACAGCCCCGCATTTCCGGGCATGACGCCAAGGACTGGCACATGCACGTGACGAGCCGGGGTGCCTCGGTCAGCGCCGAGTTCCTGGCCGGCGCGGTCTGGGGCCTGGCGGTCTGGCTCTGCGAGTACGGCAGCGCCCGGTTCGGGGTCTGTGCGGACGACCGTTGCGGCAACGTCTACCTGGACACCTCGTCCAACTGCTGCCGCCGGTTCTGCTCGGAACGGTGCGCGACCCGTTCACACGTCGCCGCACACCGGGCCCGGAAGCGGGCCGCGGTGGAGGCGAAGACGCCGGCGGACGCGGCGGTCACGGAGAAGGCCCCGGCTCCGGTCGGCTGACCGGTACGCAGGGGCCCCTCCCCCGTCGTTTCCGGGGTCCTTCCAGGGGCCCCGGCAGCAGGTGGTCCAGAGCACCGAGGCCAGGAACCGCCGTCCACAACGGACCTGGCGTCGACGGTCGGATCGTCCCGCGTGCCTCGGACGGTGCACCGACCCGACCGGATGACCAAAACGGCGGTCGCTGGTGACCACACTGGCTCCACGTCGACGTCTGCGGCGAGGATCGGGGTGTGGGCGCCCTCCGGGACGACGTCGGGGCCTCACACCTCGGGCGGGGCGTAGACGATCGACCAGGGGCGGAGCGGGTCCGGGCCGGTGCCCAGCACCCGGGCGGCCGGTGCCGGACCGGTCAGGATGTCGGCGGCGACCCGGGCGAACGCCGAGGCGGCCGGATGTGGCGACCGGTCCGGCCAGACCGCCGAGGTGCGCCGGCTCAGCACCGGCTCGGCGAGCGGGCGCCAGGCGACCCTCGGCTCGCGCCGGGCCGTCGACTCCGGCTCGAACGCCACGCAGTGCCGGCCGAGCACCAGCCCGAGCAGGAACTCCGGGTTGCCGGCGTGCCGGATCCGCCGGGGCACGAAGCCGTACCGGCGGCACACGTCGAGGACCTCGTCGTGCCAGCCGGGGGCGGTGGCACGTGGGAAGAGGACCAGGTCGTGACCGGCCAGGTCGGCCAGCCCGATGTCGCGGAGCTGGGCCAGGGGCGAGTCGCGCGGCAGCACCACCCCGAGCCGGACCGCCACCGCCGGACCGGCCCGCAGCCCGTCGGCCGCCTCCAGCGGATGGTGCACCAGCCCGACGTCGAGCCGGGCCTCGGCGAGCATCCTGAGCTGTTCGGCGCTGGTCAGTTCCTGGAGGTCGACGTCGAGTCCGGGTGCCTGCTCGGCCATCCGGGTCAGCAGCGCCTGCAGGGTGGGGGCCGGGGTCTCCGGGGGTACGCCCGCCCGCAACGTACCGAGTTGTCCCTCGGCGGCCTTGCGCATCACGACCCGGATCCGGTCCTCGGCCGAGAGCAGCGCGGGCGCCTCGGCCAGGAGCAGTTGCCCGGCGGTGGTCAGGCCGATCCGGCGGCGGGAACGGTCGAACAGTTCGACCCCGAGTTCGCGTTCCAGCCGTTGGATCGCCTGGCTCAGCGGCGGCTGGGCGATGCCCAGGATCTCGGCGGCCCGGCCGAAGTGCAGTTCCTCCGCGACGACGAGGAACTGTCGCAGGTGCCGGGCGAGGTCCACCGGTCGAGGATATGCGTCCGGATATGGGACGGTTCCGGTCGGCCGCTACTGTCGTTGTCCGTGCCGGTTCTGGAACACGTAGAGCGGATCTTCGACAGGGTGGGGGTCGACGCGCAACTGCACGTGACGGAGATCGACGGCGAGGGTGAGGTGGCGGTCCGGGCCGACGAGCAGGTGGTGCTCGCCTCGGTCTTCAAGATCCTGTTGGTGCTGGAGTTCGCCCGGCAGGCCGTGGCCGGTCAACTCGACCCGACCGAGCGGGTGCTGGTCCGGGCCGAGGACCGGTTGGGCGGCTGGGGTACGGCGGGCTGTACCGACGACATCGAGGCGTCCCTGCGGGACCTGGCGTACTTCGCCATGTCGGTCACCGACAACAGCGCCGCCGACCTGCTGCTGCGCCGGGTCGGGCCGGACGTGCTGCCGTTGCTCGCCGCCGAACTGGGGTTGACCCGTACCCGGATCGTCGGCGGACCACGGCAACTGCTGGAGTCGATGTACGCCGACGTCGGGGCCCGGGACGACGCCGAGTTCGTCCGGATCTTCCCGACCCTGCCCGAGCGGAGGATTCGGGACCTGCGGGTGTTCGACCCGGAGCGGACCACGTCCGGCACGCCCCGGGAGATGACCCGCCTGCTCGGCCTGATCTGGCGGGACGAGGCCGGGCCGGCACCGGCCTGTGCCCTGGTCCGTGACCTGATGGCCCGGCAGCTCTTCTGGACCCGGATCGCGTCCGGCTTTCCGCCGCAGGTACGGGTTTCGGCGAAGACCGGGACGCTGCCCGGGCTGCACATGGAGGCCGGGGTCGCCGAGTATCCCGACGGCGGCCGGTACGCGATCGCGATCTTCGCCCGGGCCCGGCGGCTGAACGCCCGGCGGATCGACGTCGACCTGGCGATGGGCGAGGCGGCCCGGACCGCCGTCGAGGCGCTGCGCGGGCGGTGAACGCCCAGCCCGGGCGTTGATTCCGCCCCGCACGTCAGCCGGTCGACCAGCCGTGACCAGGCACGATATCCGTACGCGTATCGGTGCCACCGGCCGATGGTCTTGGACGGCGGCGCCCGGCCGGTGGTTGGGTTTCGGCACTCGACCGCTCGACCCGGCAGTCCGCTGCCGGCCGAGCCTGATCGGAGGGACCTGTCATGCCCGAATCCCGACTCGACCGCCGCAACCTGCTCCGGACCGCCACCGTCGGCGCCGCCGCGCTGACCTCGGTGACCAGCCTCGCGGCCGGATCAACCCCCGGGCTGGCCGCGCCCGCCGTCCCGCCCGCCCGGGGCGGCGCGCCGACCGCCGGCCGGCGCGGGGGCCAGGGCGCCGCGACGTTCCGCTGGTTCGGTACGGCCGGCTGGCGGATCGACATCGGCGCGAAGACGGTGCTGGTCGACCCGTACCTCAGTCGGTACCCGACCGGCCTGTTCGACGGCGGGATGAACCCGGCGACGCCGCTGACCGTGGCCACCGACGTCGTCGCCGCGCACGTGGGCCGGCCACAGACGGTGCTGGTCACCCACTCGCACTGGGACCACTTCAACGACGTACCGCACATCGCGACGACCACGGGGGCGCGGGTGATCGGCACGATGACGACGTACCAGCTCGGGCTGGCCTCCGGCATCCCGTCGGGTCAGCTGGGCCTGGTCAAGGGCGGAGAGGTCCTCGAGTTCGGCGACTACAACGTCGAGGTGGTCGCCTCGCTGCACAGCCGGAACGCGTCGTACTCGATCGGCATCCCGGGGCTACGGCTGAGCCAGCCGCCGAAGCCGGCGACCGTCGCCGACCTGCCCGAGGGCGACACCCTCGCCTACCTGCTGAGCGTGCGGAACGGACCGAGGGTGTTCTTCATGGGGGCCAGCGACTTCGTGGCACGCAACGTGGCCGGGCTGGCACCCGACATCGCCATGATCGCGATGGCGTCCAGTGACGCGACCCACGAGTACGTACCCCGCCTGCTCGAGGCCCTGGACCACCCGTCGATCGTCGTACCGGTGCACTGGGACAACTTCGAGACCGAACTGCGGAATCCGCCGCCGGTCCTGCCGGGCGACCGCCAGCGCCTCGAAGCGATGATCGAGACGATCCGGCGGGTCGCCCCGAAAACCCGGATCGTCGTACCGGAGTACCTGACCAGCTACACGTTCTCCTGACCGGTGCGGTCCGGCAGGAGCAGGAGGGGTTGCAGGTGAGCAGCAGAGACTCCACGGCCCGGCCGACGGCCGACGGACCCCGTCCGGTGCGCCGACCCGACCGGGTACGTCGCCCCGGCCCGCTGCGCCGGCTGGGCGTCCTGGTCGGCGCGGCCGCCCTGCTCGCCGGCTGCGGCGGACCGAGCAGACCGCCGGTACCGGAACCGACCGTGACCGCCTCACCGACACCGACCTGTGCCGACGGCTTCCTGGTCAGTGCCGGTGAGGTGAGCGCCGCGGCGGGCCTGCGGGCGCTCGGGATCGAGCTGCGCAACTGCGGCACCGCCCCCTACCAGGTGCAGGGTTTTCCGGTCGTCCGGATGCTGGACGAGCAGCGTCAGCCGCTGGACGTCACGGTCGGCAACGGGTCGTCGCCGGTCAGCGCACCGGACAGCTACGACGTGCCGCCCCGGCCGGTGGTCCTGGCGCCGGGCGAGGTGGCGAGGACGCGGGTGCTCTGGCGCAACACCGTCGCGGAAACGACCCGGCCTCCGGTGAACGGCAGCTACCTGCAGATCTCTCCGGCACCGGGCGCACCGGCGCAGCTCGTCGCGCCGGACGGCGGGATCGATCTCGGCACTACCGGCCGGCTGGCGGTGAACGCCTGGCTGCCGGCCGGATAGCGGCCACGGATCGTCGACCGCCGGTGGTTGTCCCGAGGCTGGATACTGGCGTGGACACGGTGGTCCGTCCGGATCATCGGCCCGCGCTCCCGATCCGGCCGAGCCGCCGCGCCGGCCCGCTCCGGGAGTGTGCCGTGGAGCAGTGAGGAGACCGGTGGCCGCTGGCAACCTTCCGCAGCCGTACCAGTCGGACCGGCCGGCGTCGCGCTCCGGCGACGTCACCCCGTGGACCGGTGCCGTCCCGGCCGCCGGGCGGACGGCGGCGACCGGTCCACCGGTGCACTCCGCCCGGGACCTCGGTTTCACCGGGATACCGGGCCGGAACCACTGGTGGCAGCTGATCGACGACAAGCTCAAGACCCGGATCCACGACCGGGTCGGGCCGACGGTCGAGTGGTGGGCGTACCACCACGCGACGTACCAGGACCGGGCGTACGTGGTGGTGCTCGGCCCGCACGGGTTGGCGGTGACCACCCCGACGGTGAACGACGCCGGCCGTCCGGCCCAACTGCTCCAGGTGCGCCGGTTCGTTCCCGGGTCGTTGCGGCACGTCATCGTGCGGCAGCAGCCACAGTGGACCGGACCGGCCACCGGGGCCGCCGGCCGGACGTCGATCGGCGGGCCCGGGACGGCTCCGCCGGAGCCCCGGCTCGCGTTGACCGAGGACGTCCGCGGCTTCCTCGGCAACCTGCCGACCGAGGCACAGGCCCGGCTCCAGGCACCGTTTCTCGGCGCCGACCCGGTGCAGGCCAGCGACTACTTCTACGAGGGCAGTGCCGAGCAGCTCGACGTCTGGTGCTACCTGGCCGGCGGCCGTACCGTGACCTTCGCGTCCGGGCGGCGGGTCGCCGCGGCCGGCGCACCGCCGCAGGCCGCCTCGTGGCAGGTGATCTGCCGGCAGGCGGAGATCGCGCCGAAGTGAACCGTGACTGGGAGGATCTGGCCGGTCTCGACCCGTGGCGGGTCCTGGGGGTGCCCCGGGACGCCGATCCGGCCCAGATCAGACGGGCGCACCGGCAGCGGACCAGGACGACGCACACCGACGTCAGCGGCGACCTGGTCGGTCAGGTCCGCCTCAACCTGGCCCGGGACGTGCTGCTCGACCCGGTCCGGCGGCGGGACTACGAGGACCGGCTCCGTCGGGCGGACGCGCCGTCCGGGTACGTCGACAGCCCGCCGACGGCCGGGTCACCCGGATCGGACGATCCGTCGTACCGGGACCGGTTCGAGTGGGAGTCCGGGGTCGGGCCGAGCCTCGACGACCTGTACGGGAGCGGCCCGAAGTCACCGCCCGCCCCGGAGTACGAGATCTTCGTCGAGGAGCCGACGCGGCCGACGTACCAGAACCATCCGCCGTACCCGGGCACGTATCCGCCGCCGCCCCGGCCGGTGATCCGGCCGTTGAACGCGTTCGCGCTCACCTCGCTGATCCTGTCGGTGACCGGGATCTGCTGTCTGCCCTCGCTGGTGGCGATCCCGCTGGCGGTCATCGGGCTCGGGCAGATCCGCACCCGGGGAGAACGCGGCGCGGTACTGGCCTGGCTCGCCCTGCTGATCAGCACCGTGTCGCTCACCCTGGGCGTGCTGTACGTCGTCCTCGTCAGCACCGCCTGACCTGGGCGCGGGAGCGCGCCGGGAGCTCGGGGTACGCCGCCGGTCACGGACTCGGCGTCTCGCGGCCGGCGGAGCCGGGGCGCCGGCCGGCGTGCGGTCCGGGCGCCCACCGGTCGGACCAGCGTGCGGTCGGTCGACCGACCGACTACCCAGCGGAGTACCGTGACGCGATGCCAACCTATCCGGGTATCGACGGTACGCCGCTGCACTACGACGAGCTGGGCCGGCCGGAGAGTGCCGGGGCACCGCCGCTGATCACCCTCGCCGGCGGCCCGGCCCGGCATCCCCGCTACCTCGGTGACCTGGCCGGGCTCGGCACCCGACACCGGCTCGTCGTACCGCATCTGCGCGGGGTGGGCCACTCGCCGGACCCGGCGGCGGTGGAGCTCGGCTCGTGGTGGTGCCAGGCTGAGGACCTGGACCGGCTGCGCGGGCACCTCGGTCTCGAACAGCTGCTGCTCGTCGCGCACTCGGCAGGCACCCGGCTGGCGATCAGCTACGCGGCCCGGTTTCCCAGCCGCATCATCGGTCTGGTGCTGATCACCCCGCCGGCCGACGACCTGGTCGACGTACCGTCCGACGTCGAGGAGCTGAGGTCGGCGCGGCGCGGCGAGCCGGCCCTGGCGGCCGCGATCGAGGCGTGGCGGGTCGGACCGGAGTTTCACCACGACGCCTTCGACGAGTGGCAGGCCCGGGTGGCGCCGCTGGGGTACGCGGCCTGGGGCGGGACGGAACAGGCGCACGCCGCCGACGCCGAACACGGGCTGGCGGCCATCCAGGCGTACTTCAGCGTCCAGCCGCCGGAGGACCTCGCCGCCCGGCTGGGTGGTGTCGAGGCGCCGGTGCTGGTGGTCGCCGGGGCGCAGGACCTCGTCACCGGGCTCGCCCCGGTACTGGCGCTGGCGGACCTCTTCCCGGCCGGTGAAGCCGTCACCATCGCGGACTCCGGGCACTACCCGTGGGTCGAGCAGCCGGCGGCGTTCCGACAGGCGGTCGACGGCTTCCTCGACACGGTCGCGCCGCCCGCCCCGGCCGGCTGACCCCCACCCGCGACCGGCCGACCCCCGCCGGCCCGTCGGCACCGACGGCCGACGGCCTCCCGCCGTCCGCCGCGCACCACCGCCGGCCAGCCGACGCCGACTTCCCGGGTTAGGGTGCCTGATGCCGAAGATCCTGATCTCAGCCGACCTGGAAGGCGTGTCAGGCGTCGTACACCCGGTGGAGACCAACCCGGAACGGTACGACTACGAGCGTGGGCGGGCGCTGATGACCGCCGACGTCAACGCGGTCGTCGCCGGTGTGCTGGAGGCGGAACCGACCGCCGACATAGTGGTGGCCGACGCGCACGGCACGTTCCGCAATCTGCTGCCGGAGGACCTCGACCCCCGGGTACGCCTGATCCGGGGCAAACCCCGTCCGCTGGGCATGCTCGGCGGGCTGGATTCCGATGTTGACGGACTGCTGTTCGTCGGTTACCACGCCCGGGCCGGTGCCGGGCCGGCCGTCCTCGCGCACACCAAGAGCGACGTGGTGCTCGGGCTGCGGCTCGACGGGCGGGAGCTGGGCGAGATCGGCCTGAACGCCGCCCTTGCCGGGCAGTACGGCGTTCCGGTGCTGCTGCTCAGTGGCGACGACGCCGCCTGCGCCGAACTGTCCGAACTGGTACCCGAGGCGACGACGATCGCGGTCAAACGCGCGCTAGGTCAGGCCGCCGCCGAGATCCTGCACCCGGCGGTCGCCCGGGAGCGGCTCCGACGGGCGGCGGCCACCGCGATGACGCGGCGGGCGGAGATACCGCCGTACCGGCTCGACGGGCCGGTCACTCTGGAGGTCGACCTCTACAGCCCGACCACTGTCGATGCCGCGACGCTGATCCCCGGGGTGGCGCGGGCCGCCGGGGCGCGGACCGTCACCTTCACCGGCCGGGACGTCGCCGAGGCCTACGACATCGTCCAACTTCTTGTGCTGCTCGGGCAGGTCAAGCCCGGCTAGCGGTTCCGGGGGGCCACCTCGGGGCGTATCGGAAATTAGCGGTTTCGGACGGACGTGCCTATGGTCGGACAATGGCCCGGGACGCGATAGCCCACCTGCTGCGCCGCGCGACGTTCGGTCCGACCGCCGACGAGGTCGACGCCGCCGTACGCGACGGATTCGACGCCACCCTGGAACGACTGGTCAACCCGACCGGTGACGATCCCGGTGCGGCGGCGACCCCCGTACCCCGGCTCGGTCCCGACCCACGCGCGGCACTCGACAGGTCGGCCGGCCGGGAGCAGCGGCAGCAGGCCAACCGGCAGCGCACCGAGCAGGTGACGCACTGGTGGCTGGACCGGATGGTCGTGGCCGAGCACCAGCTCGTCGAGAAACTCGTGTTCTTCTGGCACGGGCACTGGGCGACCAGTGTGCAGAAGGTCAAGTCCGCCCAGCTGATGCTGGGCCAGCTCGACACCCTGCGCCGGTACGGCCGGGGCGGGTTCGACAGCCTGGTCGCCGCGATGGTGCGGGACCCCGCGCTGATCCTCTGGCTGGACGGGGAGAAGAACACCCGTCGGGCCCCGAACGAGAACCTGGCCCGCGAGCTGATGGAACTGTTCACCCTCGGCATCGGCCACTACACCGAGGACGACGTGAAGGCCGGGGCGCGCGCGTTGACCGGCTGGACCGTGGCCCGGGACGACGGCGCCGCCCGGTTCAACCCGAAACGGCACGACCGGGAGCAGAAGACGATCCTCGGCCGGACCGACCGTTTCGACGCCGACTCGTACGCCCGACTGCTCGCCGCCCAGCCCCGGGCCACCGGGTACCTCCGCGACCGGCTCTGGTTCCGGTTCGCCGGCACCGGGCCGGTCCCGGCCGCCGGAGCCGTCACCGCCGCGCCGGTCGACGTCACCGCCACCCTGCGGGCACTGTTCACCGATCCCGCCTTCGGCCAGAGCCGGGGACACCTGGTCAAACAGCCGGTCGAGTGGGCCGTCGGCGCGATGCGTCAACTCGGCGTACGACCCTCCGCGCTCTCCGAGCAGCAGCGTCGGCAGCTCCAGCAGGGGCTGTCCGGAATGGACCAGGTGTTGCTGCGCCCGCCGAGTGTCGGCGGCTGGCCGGCCGGGACCGCCTGGCTGACCACCTCGGCGTTGCAGGCCCGGATGCGGCTGGCCGACCTTTTCGCGGCGGCGGCGGAACCGGCGGTGGTCCGCAGGCTCGCCGCGACACCGGAGGCGGAGCGGCTCGACGCGCTGGCCCGGCTCCTGGTGGTGGACGCCTGGACCGACCGCAGCCGGGCGGCGTTGGCGCCGCTGGCCGGCCGACCGGAACGGCTGATCCCGGCCGCCCTGGTGAGTCCCGAGTACACCGTCAGCTGACCGGAGGCGAGACGTGGACATCCTGACCCGGCGTAGGTTCCTGATCGCCAGCGGTGTGGTGGGGGCGGGCGCGCTGGCCGCCGGTGCCGCCACGCTCACCCTCTCGGACCTGCTGGCCACGGCCGGCGACCGGGACCCGAGCGGACGTACGCTCGTGCTGGTCACCCTCTACGGCGGCAACGACGGGTTGAACACCGTGGTGCCGTACGCCGATCCGGCGTACCACGACACCCGGGGCGAGCTGGCCTACTCGCCGGACGAGGTGAAGCGGCTCGACGACACGGTCGGGCTGAACCCGGCGATGACCGGCCTGCACGGGCTGTACGGCCAACGGCGGCTGGCGATCGTCCGTGGGGTCGGCTACCCGAAGCCGGACCGCAGCCACTTCCGATCGATGGACATCTGGCAGACCGCCAACCCGGAGCGGCCCGGGACGACCGGCTGGATCGGCCGCTGGCTGGACGGGGTCGGCGGGGATCCGCGGCTCGCGGTGTCGTTCGAGTCGGCGGTGCCGCCACTGCTGGCCGGGGAACGCAGCGCCGGTGCCTCGGTGCCGGTGGCGGGACGGAACCGCCGGGGTGGCCTGTCGGATCCGACCCTGGCCGCGTTCGCGGCCGGCAGTCCGGGCGAGTCGCCGGCCCAGGCCCGGGCGGCGGCGTGTTTTGCCGACCTGCGGTCCGTCGACCAGATGGTCGCCGAGGTACGGAACGCGGCCGAGGACGCCGAGGGTGCCGAGGACGCGGAGGACCGGCCAGCGGCGACCGCGACCGGCGGTGCCCGTACGTCGTTGCAGGCTCAACTCGACCTGGTCGCGCAGTGTGTCGAGGCCGGGGTGTCGACCCGGGTCTTCTCCGTCTCGCTCGGCGGCTTCGACAGCCACGCCGACGAGAAGCAGCTGCAGGCGGTGCTGCTGGGTCAGCTGGACCGGGCACTGACCGGGTTCGTCGAGCGGATGGACCGTACCGAGGCGGGCCGCAAGGTGGTGGTCGCGGTCTACTCCGAGTTCGGGCGGCGGGTCCGGGCCAACGCCTCGGAAGGCACCGACCACGGCACCGCGTCGAACGTCCTCCTGCTCGGTGCCGGGGTACGCGGCGGCCTGCACGGTGCGCAGCCGAGCCTGACCGACCTGGACGACGGCGACCTGAAGTTCGGCGTCGACTTCCGGGACGTCTACGCGACGCTGCTGGCGGACGTGCTGGACGCCGATCCGGCCCGGGTGCTCGACGGCTGGCGGGGCCGGCGCGACGACCTCTTCGTCCCGGCCTGACCTGACCGACCTGTCGTCGGCCACACGGAAATTCACGCCGTCGGTTGGCAACCATCCCCGTCCGTCGCGCTGTTGACGGTGCGGAGGCGTGGTGAACGATTCAGAGGCAGTGCGTGACTTCGAGGCGTACGTCGCGGTGGCGTGGCCCCGGCTGCTGCGCTCGGCGTGGTTGCTGACCGGCGACTGGCACCGGGCCGAGGATCTGCTGCAGACCGTGCTCGCCCGGGTCTACGGCAGGTGGCCCCGGGTCCGGGACGGTGCTCCCGACGCCTACCTGCGGGCGATGCTGGCCACCACGTACCTGAACTGGTGGCGGCGCCGCTGGCGGGCCGAGGTGCCGACGGAGCGGATCCCCGAGCACTCCGGTGCCGACCCGCACGCGGACGCCGGCGTCCGGGACGTGGTGCGGGTGGCGTTGCGCGGGCTGCCGCGTCAGCAGCGGGCGGTGCTCATGCTGCGGTTCCACGCCGACCTGACCGAGGCGGCGACCGCGCGGACGCTCGGCATCAGCCTGGGCACGGTCAAGTCCTACACCGCCCGGGCGCTCGCCACACTCCGGGCCGATCCCGCACTGCGGGCCCTGTTGACCGAGGAGGCGCAGCGATGATCGAGGACCGAATGGCGCGCCTGCTCGACCAGGCCGTTCCCGGCATTCCGGAGGACCTGCGTCGGCCGCCGCTGACGGAACTGCGGGCGCGGGTACGGCGTCGCCGTATCCGCCGTACCGCCGTGGCGGTGGCCGGGGTGACGCTGGTGCTGATGACCGGCCCGGCCCTCTGGTACGCGTCCGACTCCGGATCGCGGCGGACGGTGCCGGACGTGGCGGACGGGCCCAGCGCGCTCGCCGACGACCGGCTGACCTGGTGGATGGCGCGGGTCGGCCGGGACGACAGGACCGTCACCCTCTACGTGTCCCGGCTGTCCGACGCCCCGCCCTGTCAGGGCACCTGGCAGCCTGAGGCGACCGTGGTGTCCAGCGCGGACGCGGTCACCGTCGAGGTCGCCGACGGTTCCGCGACCGGCATCGGCTGCGCCGACGACGACACGAGACTGGCCCCGGTACGGGTCACCCTGCCGGAGCCGCTCGACCGCCGCGACCTGGTCGACGCGTACGACGACGGCAGCCGGCCGGTGTACCGGGAGGCGGACCTGCCGGAGGTTCCCGGCGGTGTGGACGGCTGGTCCGAGGTGCGGACGTCGTTCTCCGCACCCGCGCCGGTCAACGCCGAGCCGCCCGGCGCCTGGCTGCTGTCGTACACCCGCCCGGGTGGTCCGGACATCAGGATCCGGGGCTATCCGGCCGGCCACGCCCTGGCGGCGGTGCCGGCGGGTGATCCGGTGGACACCGTCGAGGTGGCCGGCACGCGCGGCAGGATCGACCCGTACGGAGGGGACCGTTTCCTGCTGCGCTGGCAGGTGTCCGACACGGTCTACCTGCTTGACGTGCTGCCCAGCGAGGGCGTCCAGGGGTCGATGACAATGTTCCGGGACGTACTGGAACGGATCGGCGTCTCCTGACGGCTCCGACCCGGCCGGGCGGCTAAGCTCCGTCGCCATGTCTGAAGCACCGTTCCTCACCGCCACCCGGGAGTCGTACGACAACACCGTGCTGGAGTACGTCGACATGTTCGGTGACCACCTCGCGGGCAGCCCGTTGGACCGGGCCCTGCTGGCCGTCTTCGCCGAGCGGGTCCGCGCCGACGCCCCCGACCGACCGGTCGTCGACATCGGCTGCGGGCCGGGCCGGATCACCACCGTGCTGCACAGGCTGGGGCTGGACGCGTTCGGCGTCGACCTCTCCCCCGGAATGGTCGGGTACGCCCGTCGTACCTATCCCGAGCTGCGCTTCGAGGTCGGTTCGATGCTCGGCCTCGACCTGCCGGACGATTCGCTCGGCGGACTGCTGGCCTACTACTCGATCATCCACGTGCCGTGGGAGCGGCGGCCCGAGGTGTTCGCCGAGTTCCACCGGGTGCTCGCCCCGGGCGGGCAGTTGATGCTGGCCTTCCAGATCGGTGACGACGTGATGCACCGGGACGAGGCGTTCGGCAAGCCGATCAACTGCGACTGGTACCGGCAGCAGCCGGACGACATCTGCCGGCTGCTCCGGGAGGCGGGCTTCGAGCCCTGGTCGACGGCGACACGCGAGCCGGAGGGCGAGGAGAAGACGGCACAGGGCTACGTCCTGGCCCGCAAACTCCCCGGCTGACACCACCGCCGGCGTACCGGGGTCTGTCCTGTCGATCGTGGTGTCACCTGGTCTGCCCAGGTGGGCGCTGGTGGGAGGAGCACGGCAGTCGTCCCGGGCCTGCGGCTGGATGGCGACAGGCCCGGGACGGTTTCGTGCCGGGTCAGTTGACCGTGTCGGTGCGGTCGTAGTCGAGGAAGACCGTGTAGAAGTTGAGCGTCGGGTGCTGCCCGGTGTTGATCATTTCGTGGGCGAGCAGGGCACCGGTCTCCGGGTCGAAGATCAGCAGGCTTTCGAGATTGTGCTCCGGGTCGCTGCCGGTGATGGCGACTCCGGGGCGGCCCCTTTGGCCAGCCGTCGTCGGGTACGGTGCAGCCGCACCGCCGCTGTCGCCCGCGTGCAGCCAAGAACGACCGCGGCTTCGCCGAGGGAAAGCTCCTCCCAGCCGATCAGCCGCAATATCTCCTGATCGTTATCTGGCAGGGTGGTCAATGCCGCCCGCACACCGGCCACCTCGACCACACTTTCCTGCACCATGACCGCTGCCCGGCCGCCCGCGCCGCCGACATTGGCGAGCGAGGTCACCTGCGGCGCCGTACGCCAGTCTCGCCTGGTGTTCGCCAACAGCCGACGCGCCACCGCGTACAGCCAGGGCAGGCAATCCTGTGGCACCTCCATCCGACGCCGCCACGCGACAATGAACACTTCCTGGGCGGGTTCGACCGCCGCCTCCCCGTCGTACAACCTGCGCAGGCCGTATCGGACGATCCGTTCATGGTGTGCGAGGTAGGTCTCGGTGAACCATTCCTCGCCGCGGTCCTTCGGTGGACCCATCAATCCTCCCGCTGGCATCGAACGCCGCTTACACCCAGCTTCTGTCACCGCCAGCGCGATCATTACCGGGTCACCGAAGGAGCTTCTACGCGCACTCACCTCGATGCCGGCAGGAACCTCATTCGTGCCTCACCGTGTTGATGCATCAGCACGGCGAGCGCCATGTGCACGGCCCCGGCCGTACGGTGCCACTCCACCTCCGAGCCGCGCTCGGTCGGGCCGCCGACGACGAACGCCACCGCCAAGGCCAGGAGCAGCAGCGTGCCCGCGTACTGCACAACCGGTGCGGCGTCGAGGGTCACCGCGACCATGACAGCCACCATCGCACCCGCAAGCATTCGGGCTCTGCGGGAAGCGCCCGCCCGCGGCACGACGCAGCAGCGGGCTGACACCGCGGCCGACCCGAGCATGATCACCTCGATCACCAGGACGTCATCGCGGTGCGACGCCGGGGCGTGACCATTGCGCGGTGGGGCGGCCGTCGAGACGCCACGGGTGCCCGGTGACCCGCGGCCAGCCTTCAGGCGAGTTCTCCCAGTTCTCTTGCCGGCCGTACACCGTGAGGTCCAGGGCGTGGTAGGTGGTCATCAACGCCTCCACGCCCCGCCCGGTGGTCCAGTAGGTCTCGTAGACCTCGTCGCCGTCGCGCAGGTAGCACGCGATGAACCCGAAGGCGCGACCGTCGGCCAGAGCCGGGTCGGAGTCTTTCGCCGAATGCCAGGGGAACCTGTAGCCCATGAACTCCGCGAACGGGGCACTTTCGTCGTAGGAACCCTGGCAGAACACGGCGTAGGTGACGTCCCGAGCGTGCAGGTAGTCCAGCATCTGCATGTGACAGGTCGAGAAGGTGCACCCCTCACACTGATGCTCGTACGGTTTGCCGTCGTGCCACATGTGGAAGTAGGCGATGAGCATCCGGCGGCCCTCGAACACCTCCACCAGCGGGGTGTCCCCGCCAGGGCCCCGCACCGTCACCGTCGGCATCAAGGTCATCGGCAGCCGACGACGAGCGGCTGCGATCGCGTCTCCTTCGCGGGTATGGGCCTTCTCCCGGACCAGCAGTTCGTTGCGCTCGCGCAGCCAGGTCTCCCGGTCGACGACCGGGGGCGCGGCGGCGCTGGACGCGGGGGTTGCCGTCATGGCTGTCTCCTTCGTGGAGTGGGGATCGGTCACAGGTACAGACGACCGAGTCGGCGATCGTCATCGGTGACCGATGACGGATGGGGTCCGCGGTCGTCAGTACGGTTGTGAGGACCACTCAGCCCCGGAGAAATCACATGTCCGACTCGCCCGACGCGCAGGCGGTCTGGCTGCAGCGCGCCTTCGACGAGCACCGGCGTGAGTTACACGTGCACTGCTACCGCCTCGCCGGGAACGTCACCGACGCGGACGACCTGGTGCAGGAGACCTTCCTGCGTGCCTGGCGGGCTCGCGACCGCTTCGAGGGTCGGGCGTCGGCGCGCACCTGGTTCTATCGGATCGCCACGAACGTCTTTCTCGACAGCCGCAAGGCGGCCGGTCACCGGACGGTACCGTATGGTGACCCGCTGGAGTGGTCCACCGAGCTCGGTCCCTATCCCGACGCCCTGCTGGCCGACGATCCGCAGACCGGTCTCGCCGCCCGGGAGACCGTCGAGCTGGCCGTGATCGCAGCGCTCATGTACCTGCCGCCGCGGCAGCGGGCGGCCTTCGTGCTGCGCGACGTCTACGGCTGGACGCCGCAGGAGATCGCCGCCGCGCTCGACACCGCCGTGGCGGCCGTCAACAGCCTCCTCCAGCGGGCCCGCCACACCCTCCGGCGGCGCGCTCCGTCGGACCCGAAGGACTGGCGCCGCCCGCAGCTCACCAGCGAGGACGAAGAGATCCTGCGCCGCTACGCCAACGCGAAGGACCCGGAGACGCTCCGGGCACTGCTCGCCGAGGACGTACGGATCACGATGCCACCCGAGCCGCCGGTCGTCGGGATCGACGCGGCCGCGGAGTTCCTCGGCCGACCGCTCGACTGGCGTACGTTCCCCACCTCGGCCAACGGGCGCCCGGCACTGATCAACTACCTCCGCCGGCCCGGCAGCCCGCACTACGAGGCGTTGGTCGTCGACGTACTCCGGATCGAGAACGGGAAGATCGTAGAGAGCAACGCCTTCATCGGTGCCCGTCACGTCGCCGCCTTCAGCATGCCCGCCACGCTCGAGCCCTAGACGAGTAAGTCTCAAGCCAAGTGGCCGAGTACGTTGGAGCACTAGGCTGCGCGGATGTCGATGTTTCTCGTGTTCAGTGAGCGTTCCGGTCCGAAGTGGCGAGCGGGCGAGCCACTGGAGGCCCAGTCCGACTGGCTGCCACACAAGGCGTTCATGAACAGCCTGGTCGACGACGGGATCATCGTGCTCGGCGGTCCGCTCGACGACGGTCACCGGGTCGCGTTCGCCGTCGAGGCGGCGTCCGCCGAGGCGATCGAGGCAACTTTCGCCGACGATCCCTGGACCGGCTCCCACCTGCGCATCGTCAGCATCACGCCGTGGGACGTCCGGCTCGACGGGCGTACCTCGGCGGCGTAGGAGCGCGGCCGGCTCGATGCGTCGGCCGGCCGGACGCACATCTACGCCGCCGACCAGCCGCCGGTCCGAGGGTGTGGGCCGGCGGACCTCCGCGACCCACACGGTCGCGGCGACCAGAACCTACGAGGAGGTCCGACGTTCGTCGGACTCTTCACCGGTTGCCTGGACAGCGGTTGCCGTCCAGCGGCTCATGTGCCGGTCGACGACGTCACGCACCTGACGGCGGAGGTCGGTGTGGCTCATGTCGCCCATGCCCTCTGCCTCGAAGACCGCGTCGGTGAAACTGTCCACGTCAGCGGGAGGTGACTCGCGGAGCCGACGGATGTCGTCGGGCGGCAGGCAGAAGCCCAGCCCGACGCAGAGTTCGTAAAGGAGTCGCTCGACGTCGGAATCCTGGTCAACAGGGCGGCCCATGTCACCAGCCTGACAGATCCGGCTCGGCTGCGGGTCGTCCGGAAGACGTGCCCGCCGATCGACCTTCCGGCCAGTTCCGCCGGGCGCCCGGGAGGCCCGGCCGCCGATCTCCCGCAGACACCCGACCAGCTCGGGCGGCTGGTGCACCCTGAACTCGCAGCCGAGGGTCGGCAGGCGCCATGCAAGGCCATCCAAAGGTGTCGCTGTGGTTGGTAAGCGGCAGCTCGTCCAGGCAAACCTACGTGCACCCTCCGACAAAATCTATGCTCGAAGCACTAGACATGTTCGACCCGGGCTACTAATGTTCCTGACGTCGAGAGAGTACAACAAAGACGCAGACGCAACCGCCCCGCACGAGGGGCGAAGGAGTCGGGGCCGAGGAAACGATCAGGGCCCCGCCAGGCAACAGGAGCACCGCAGTTCAGCACGACGCACCTTGCAGTGACGCAAGAGTGAAAGCACGGCAGTACCCCGGACGTGATTCGTAGGCCGGGGCGTACCAGGGTGGTGGGGCCAATGTCAGGTTCAGGGCTCCACCTAGAGGTAACACCGTTCCGTCGCACGTGCCGGCGCCATGAAGTCGCGTGGGGCTCCGACACCGGCGGACAGCACGAAGGAAGTCAGAGGAAAGGGAGGGCCGTACACCGTTGGATCGCCCGCCGCTGGCCGCAAGTTGACGGGCTGGGCGCGGACACCGTTGTTGCCATCGAACGAAAGGTGGTCTCCGGTCACGCTTATGCGATCCTCGCACCCGAAACCCTCAGACAGGGTGGGTGCGGATACGACAACCCGACGTTCTCGTCGGTGATGGTGTTTTTCGACCTGTAACCCTTGGGCCCCGGTGCTTCGGCACCGGGGCCCTCGTCATGGAGGTTTATATGGCTCAACCCGACGACGTTCTCGACGACGAGGACTACCCCGCCTACACCATGGGCCGCGCCGCGGAGATCATCGGCTGCTCGCAGGACTTCCTACGCCGGCTCGGCGACGCGAAACTGATCGCCCCGCACCGCTCCAGCGGCGGGCACCGCCGCTACTCCCGCTACCAACTACGCCTCGCCGCCCGGGCCCGGGAAATGTGCGACCAAGGCACCGACATAGCCGCTGCCTGCCGCATCATCATCCTCGAGGACCAACTTGAGGAAGCCCTCCGGCACAACCAGATCAATCAGTGAGCACACCTCGCCCCAGACAGTGAAAGCTGGGCCTACGCGACCTCACACGGTCCCTCCCGTCAGGGCAGGGGCCGTTCGTCGTCACCGGCAGCGGCAGCGGCAGCGGCAGCGGCAGCGGCAGCGGTGCCATCCTCCCGCCAGGACGACCCGCCGATCGCGCGTCTCCACCCGCGCCGACGGGACGCCGTAGCCGGTCAGGAGCCGGCACCGACCAGCAGCAGTCCGCCGAGTGACGCGGTCGCCAGGACCAGGGTGCCGGCCGCACCGGTGGCGAGTGCCCGGCCGCCGCCCCGGGTGACCGTACGCAGGTCGACCGAGGTGCCGACGGCGAACATCGCGGCGGCGAGCAGCATTCCGGCGACCGCCGAGAGGACGGTGACCACGGCGTGCGGCAGGAGTCCGGTGGAACGCACCGCCATCGCGGCCAGGAACCCGATCACGAACCAGGGCAGGACCGGCGGCCGGGAACGGCGCCCGTCACGCGTCGGGGTCGCGGTGCGGCGGCCGGTCGCGACGAGGGCCACCAGCGGGGCGAGCAGCGCGACCCGGCAGAGTTTCACCACGACGGCGGTGGCGAGCGCGGCGGCGCCGATCGCGCCACCGACGGCGACGACCTGGCCGACCTCGTGGATGCTTGCCCCGGCCCAGAGACCGATCAGGGTGTGGTCGAGCCCGAGGAGCAGGCCGAGGCCGGGAATCAGCACCAGGCAGAGGGTGCCGAGCACGGTCACCACGCCGATCGCGGTGACCACGTCCTCCTCCTCACCGTCGGCGACCTCGTTCATGCCGATGACCGCGGAGGCGCCGCAGATGGAGACGCCGGTCGCGACCAGCAGCGCGGTGGCCGGCCGTAGCCCGAGCCGCCGCCCGACCCAGCGGGTGGCGAGCCAGGCCACCGCGACGCTGGTCACCACCACCGCGATCGGGCCGAAGCCGAGATCGAGGATGTCCGCGGCGACGAGTTGCAGGCCGAGCAGCACGATGCCGGCCCGGAGCAGGCCCTTGGCGGCGAAGGTCAGTCCGGGGCGCATCCAGTCCCGGTGCCCGCCGAGGCTGCGTACGGCGATGCCGAGCAGGATCGCCACGATCATCGGGCTGACCGGGCTGGCGAGCCGGTTGATCGCGTACCCGAGCAGCGCTGCCAGGGCGGCGATCGCCAGACCCGGCAGGGTGGCGGCGGGTCGGGGTCGGGTCGGGGTTGGTGCCCGTACGTCGACCCGGGCCTGTTCCACCACCGCCACCCCGTCACCCCCTCGTGGTACCGCTCTCCAGGTAACGCCGGTTGTCGTGGAGTCGGTAGCCCTTGATCACGTTCGACGCCATAGCCTGTGGCTATGACCGACCTTCCCGATCTGGCGTCTCTCCGGCTGCTGGTCGACGTCGCCGAGTTGGGCAGCATCGGCCAGGCGGCGCGGGCGTCCGGCATCGCCCAGCCGTCGGCGACCAAGCGGCTCGCCGCCCTGGAACGCTGGGCCGGGGTGCCGCTGCTGCTCCGCACCCACCGGGGGTCGCCGCTCACGGACGACGGCCGGGTGGTGGTCGGCTGGGCGGTACGCCTGCTCGAATCGGCGGACGAGTTCCGGCACAGCCTGGTCGCGCTCCGCGAGGCACGGGCCGCCCAGTTGCGGGTCGCCGCGAGCATGACGGTCGCCGAGGCGCTGCTGCCCCGCTGGCTGCACCACCTGCGGATGACGTACCCAGACATCAAGGTCGGCCTGACGGTGATCAACTCGACCGAGGTGGCCCGGCTGGTCCTCGCCGACGAGGGGATCGACATCGGCTTCGTCGAGGGGCCGACGGTGCCGGACGGGCTGGACACCCTGGTTGTCGGGCACGACCAGTTGATCGTGGTGGTGGCGCCGGGACACCGCTGGGCGCGG
Organism: Plantactinospora sonchi; assembly: GCF_036422035.1. NCBI lineage: Bacteria > Bacillati > Actinomycetota > Actinomycetes > Micromonosporales > Micromonosporaceae > Plantactinospora > Plantactinospora sonchi. Next base: position 164,175 of record NZ_JAZGQK010000010.1, on the reverse strand, counting down.
CGGCACCAACCACTGGAACCGGCCGAACTGGCCGGGACCCGGCTGGTCGTCCGCGAGGTCGGCTCCGGCACCCGGGAGACACTCGAACGGGCGCTCGCCGACCTCGACCCGCTGCCACCGGAGCTGGCGCTCGGCTCCAACTCCGCGGTCAAGGGCGCCGCCATGGCCGGCACCGCCCCGGCGGTGCTCAGCCGCTACGCGGTGGAGATGGAACTGGCCGCGAAACTGCTGGTCGCGGTCCCGGTACGGGGGCTGGTGCTGAGTCGTACCCTGCGGGCGGTCTGGCCGCGCGGGCGGCGCCTCACCGGCTCCGCCACCGCGCTGCTCCAGTCGATCGCCCGGGCCAACCGGGACGGGACCGCCGGCCGGGCCGAACCCTGAGCCGGGCTGCCGAAGACTAGGCCGACGAAAGCGGCAGGTCGTCGACGTGCTCCCAGTGCAGCAGGTTGTCCCGACTCAACGCCGCCTCGCCCCAGGAGAGCCGCAGTAGACCCTGGTCCGAGTTGCACGCGTAGCCGATCAGCAGCACCCTCGGCTCGGCAGCGGACCCCTCGATCGCCTCACGCAGCTCGGCGAGGGTGTCGTCGTCCGGAACCGTCGGCATCATCGGCAGCGGCTCCTGCTCGTACGGCGGCTTCGGGCCGAACAGGAGCAGGAGGTCCCGGATGGTCTGGCTGAGCCGGCGGTTCGGCACCGCCTGCTCCAACCGGGCGTCCTCCCTCGACGCGTAGCACCACGGCAGCAGGAGATGCCCGGCGCAGATCGTGATCCGGAACTGGGCACCGGGCGGATGGATCGAGGTCGTCTCGGGCAGGTCCTGGAGGTGGGTGAGCAGTTCCTCGTACTGGACGAGCCACCGGACCGATCCGAAGGGATGGTCGGTGGTCATCTCGGAGGCGTCCCGGGCGTCCATGGCGCGCTCCACCGCCCGGCGCAGTGCCGCCGGCACCCGTTTCCACAGCTCCACCGCGAGGCTCGGCCCGAACCGCTCGACCGCCCAGGACGACGGACCCTCAACTACCGTCACGCTCATCACCTCTTGTGGTCGACCAACCACGCTACGACCAACCGTCTCATGGCGATCGATGAGCGGCCAAGGGGTGCGGCAGGTCGGAGGTTCTCCCGTCCCGGCTCAGGGTCCGTCCGGTCCGGACACCGGTCTAGGCGGCGGCGACGGTGCCGCGCGGCTCGCGGTCGCGGCGGGGGACGGCGGCGAGCGCCAGAGCGAGCAGCGCCGATCCGCAGCCGACGAGGAAGAGCAGGGAGAACGTCGGCTGGCCGAGCCACTCCCACATCGGGTGCCACGACGGGTGCGGCTCGTCGAGATGGTGCCGGGCCATCCACTGGACCGAGAACACCGTCGGCACCCACCAGAAGAACAGCGTGACGCCGAGCAGCAGTTCCACCCCGACGCTGGCCACAGGCCGCCGCTCGGTCCGACGGCTGGCCCAGCCGAACAGCAGGAACACGACCGCCGCGCCGGCGATCCCGCCGAGGATCCCGTACGGGTGGACGGCGTACGGGGTCGCGCGTCGGAAGTCCGCCGAGATGAACGCCGGGTTTCCCGGGTGCGCCGGGTTCACCTGCATGGTGAACGTGGTGTCCCCGCGCCGCGCCTGGATGGTGGTGGACCTGGGAATCGTCGTGGGGTCGCAGGGTGGGCCGACACAGTCGTACAGGTTGTTGGTCATCGTCGGGTGGACCGTCCAACCGTGGGCCCGCAGGTTGTGTTGCACCAGCTCGACGGTCTGCTGCGGCGGGTGCGCCAGCGGGCCGTCGGTCGAGCCGCCGATCCCCGACTGGGCGTACTCGCCCCCGTCGCCGAACAGCAGACTGTGGGCCATGTTCCAGTTCAGCGGCTGGCCGTAGATCAGAAACATGGCGGGCGGGTCCTCGATGCCGGTGAACTCCTGCCCGGGCAGGATCTCCGCGAGCATGGCCCGTACCTCGGCGGTTCGCGGCAGTGGCCGGGCGGTCTCCCAGGCGGCGCGGGTCGCGAACGCGGCGGTGAAGACGCCGCCGATCACCGAGGCGAGCACGGCCCAGGCGACGACGGTACGACTGGCGGGCCTGCCGAGTCGGGCCCGCAGCCCGTGTCGGATCAGGTCGGCGGCTTCCCGGAAGGTCGGCCGGGTCCGGCCGGGCGGGGCGGCGTCGAGCAGGGCGCCGAGCAGTTCGTCGGCGCGGACCCGGCGGTAGGCGCGGGGGTAGGCGAGGAGCAACCGGCGGTAGCGCCGGGCGAGCCGCTCGGCCGTCTCCGGGTTCCCGTCCGGGCCACCACCCGGTACGCGGTCCTCGGGCTGGCGGGTCATCACACGGTCCTCGGGCGGACGGCACGGAGCCGGGCCTCGGCCGCCGTGGTGAGCTGGCGGAGCCGGGCGGTTTCGGCGGTGAGCGCGGCGAGTCCTCCGGCGGTGATCCGGTAGTACCGCCGGGTCCGCCCGTCGACCGCCTCCTCGCGGTCGGGCTCGACGAGCCCTTCGGCGGTGAGTCGGTCGAGTGCGGTGTAGAGGGTGCCGGTCAGTAGGCTGACCCGTCCCTCGGACAGCGCCCGGACCTCCCGGACGATGCCGTACCCGTGTCGGGGCTCGTCGGCCAGCGCGGTGAGAATGAGGAACGTCGGCTCGCGCATGCTCTTCACGGCGCACACCATATGTAAATGATCAAGCTATCGTCAATCGTCTGCCAGGGTGGACGGGCGGCGGGACGAGACGACGGCCGGCCGGGGGTGAGGACGTGGATCTCGAACTGGAGCCGTACCGGGTCGAGTTGACCGGATACTGCTACCGGATGCTCGGCTCGCCGTTCGAGGCGGAGGACGCCGTACAGGAGACCCTGGTCCGGGCCTGGCGGAACCGGGACCGGTACGACCCCGACCGCGCCCCACTACGCGCCTGGCTGTACCGGATCGCCACCACCATCTGCCTCGACATGCTGCGCGGCGCCCAGCGTCGCGCCCGTGCCATGGACCTCGGCCCGGCGGCCGGGCACGGGGCCGACCTCGGTGCACCGCTGCCCGAGTCCGCCTGGGTGCAACCGGTCCCGGACGGTCGGGTGCTGCGGCTCGACGGTGACCCGGCGGAGGTGGCCGCCGAGCGGGAGACGATCCGGTTGGCGTTCGTCGCCGCGCTCCAGCACCTGCCGCCCCGGCAGCGGGCGGTGCTGATCCTGCGCGAGGTGCTCTGCTGGCGGGCCGACGAGGTGGCCGGACTCCTGGACACCACGGTCGCCTCGGTCAACAGCGCACTGCAACGGGCCAGGGCGACCCTGCGGACACCACCGCCGTCCGAGCCGTACCGGCCGCTCGACGAGGGGCAGCGGTCGTTGCTCGTCCGCTACTGCGATGCCTTCCAGCGGTACGACGTCGACGCCCTGGTGTCACTGCTGCACGAGGACGCCACCACCTCGATGCCGCCGTTCGTCTGGTGGCGGCGCGGTCGGGCCGAGATCCGCGAGATGCTGCTCGCGGCCGGCAACCCCTGCGCGGGCGCCCGACTGGTGCCCACCGTGGCGAACGGCTCACCCGCGTTCGGCCAGTACCTGCCGGCCGGCGACGGTGACCGCTACACGCCGTTCGCGCTGGTCGTCCTCACCGTCTCGACCGGAGGCCGGGTCGCCGACGGAGGCCGGGTCGCCGGCAACGGAGAGCCGGCGCTGATCACCGAACTGACCACGTACCTCGACCCGGACCGGCTCTTCCCGGTCTTCGACCTGCCACACGGCCCGGAGCCGGTCGAGCTGCCCCGCTGAGACCGGTCCCGGCCGCCCCCCTGCTGAACCCGATTTCGGCGACCGGGCACCGATGAGTTTCCGGCCGCCGCCGCGTAGTACCGGTGAGGACCGTCTACGAGGGGAACGACAACACGATGGCCGACTACCTGGACGTCAACGGCGTACACATGTGGTTCGACGAGCGGGGCGCGGGGGAACCGCTGGTACTGCTGCACGGCGGCCTCACCGACAGCCGCTGCTTCACCGGCAACCTGGATCGGCTGGCCGACCGGTTCCGGCTCCTGCTGCCGGACCGCCGGGGTCACGGCCACACCGCCGACGTACCGGGGCCGATCACGATCGCACTGATGGCCGAGGACACCATCGGCTTCGTCGAGAAGACCGTCGGCGGGCCGGTGAGGCTGGCCGGCTACAGCGCCGGCGCGGCGGTCGCGCTCCAGGTCGCCGTACGCCGCCCCGAGTTGGTCGACCGGCTGGTGCTGGTCAGCGGTGCCTACCACCCCGACGGCATGATCTTCCGACCGACCGCCGGCGGCACGCCACCGGCACCGCTGCTCGCCGCGTACGCCGAGGTGTCGCCGGACGGCGCGGACCACTTCCCGGTGGTCATCAACAAGATCGTTCAGGCGGTCGACGAGGAACCCGGGCTGGAGCCGGCCCAACTCGGCGCCGTCACCTGCCCGACCCTGGTGATGGCCGCCGACGACGACCTGGTGACCTTGGAACACACCCTCGCGCTCTACCGCGCGTTGTCGAACTCGCAGCTCGCGATCGTCCCCAACACCTCCCACCTGCTGTTGGACGAGAAGCCGGAGTTCTGCGCCGGGTTGATCGGAGAATTCCTCAGTGATGATCACCCGGCCACCTGGATGCCGATCCGCCGCGCCGGGACGCGACCCGCCACCTCGGCTGAGCCGACCGCAGCCGGGCCGGGAGCGGGCTGACCGCGTACGCGGGGTGGCGCGGGCGGGGGTCCGCGCCGCCCCGGGGTCATCGGGATCGGCGTGACATTCCTCGCCGCCAGGGCTTCGGACGGGTTGCCGGACAGTCTGTCTGACACCATGTATGACGAAGCAACCGCAAGCCCCGTGGACCTGGTACAGGAGAAGGTAGAAGGATGACTGACGGCAACCCGGACAGGCCGGTGATCGTGCTGGTGCACGGCGCCTGGCACCGCCCCTCGACCTGGGACGCCACCCGTGCCGCACTCGCCGGACTCGGGTACGAGACCCGGATCGCCACCCTGCCGAGTGCCGGCACGGACCCCAGCCCGACCGCCTCGATGTACGACGACGCCGAGGCGATCAGGAGGGAGGTGGACGCCGTCGACGGGCCGGTGGTCGTACTCGCGCACTCGTACGGTGGCATCCCGACCGCCCAGGGACTCACCGGTGCCGACAACGTCACCCAGCTGATCTTCCTCAGCGCCTACCTGCTCGACGACGGCGAGTCGATGTACAGCCGGCACGGCATGGACGCGCCCGCCGACACCAGCGGCACCTTCCCGCTGCCCGAGAACCCGGGCCTCGCGCTCTACCACGACGTGCCCGAGGACGTGGCGACCCAGGCCGTCGCCGACCTGGTCGAGCAGAGCCTGCTGTCGTTCACCGGCACGGTGACCCGCGCCGCGTGGCACGACATCCCGTCCACCTACATCGTGAGCGAGGACGATCGGAGCATCCCGACCGCGCTCCAGGAGGTCATGGCGGCGCACGCGACCACCACCCGCCGGTGGGCCGGTGGCCACTCGGCGTTCCTGGCCGCGCCCGAGAGGTTCGCCGCGCTGGTCGACGAGATCATCCGGTCCCGCTGACCGGCCTCCAGCCACGTCGTACGGCCATCCCGCCGGCTCCGCCACCGATGCGCCAGGTCACCTGACGGATCGGTGGCGGGAACTTCTCGGCAAAGATGATCAACAAAACCGTCGATCAGACCTAGCATGTGGACAAACGGCTCCACCGGATCCACCCCCTGGCCGGCTCCGGCCACCGGTCCGATCGAAGGAGACGCCCGTGCGTCGACCCCCCTACCTGTCCCTACTCGGCGTCGGCGTGTCCGGCGCGCTGGTCCTGGGCGTGGCCCCGGGCACCGCGGCGGCCCGACCGGCCACCACCCCCACCACCCCCGGCATCGTGGTCAGTGACGGCATGACGCAGCCGGTCTTCTCGCTCGCCGACGCGATCGAGGAGCGGGTGTACGTCCAGACGTCACTCGACACCGACCACGACGGCAGCCCCGACCGGATAGCGATCGACATCTCCCGCCCCCGGGAGACCGCCACGACGGGCTTCAAGGTGCCGGTCATCTTCGAGCACAGCCCGTACCGCAAGGACACCTGGGACGACGTCCCGTACCCGAGTGTGCTGGTGGACGAGTTGCCGCAGAACGGCGTGACCGACCGCTCCGGGCAGCGTGGCGCCGACGTCACGGCCCAGCGCGCCCTGGCAAAGGCCAACCTGCCCGGCTCGCTCGACGACTACTACGTGCCCCGTGGGTACGCGGTGGTGCTCGGGCAGAGCATCGGCACCGGCGACTCGGACGGCTGCCCGACCAGCGGTGACCAGGCCGAGACGCTCGGCACCAAGGCGGTCGTCGACTGGCTGAACGGCCGGGCACGCGGCTACGACGCCAGCGGCGTCCCGGTCCGGGCCGACTGGACCACCGGCGCGGTCGGGATGACCGGTGTCTCGTACAACGGCACGCTGCCCAACCAGGTCGCCACCACCGGGGTGCGGGGGCTGAAGACGATCGTCCCGGTCGCCGCGATCAGCAGCTGGTACGACTACTACCGGGCCAACGGCCTGGTCGTCGCGCCCGGTACTTACCAGGGCGAGGATGCCGACATCCTGGCCCAGTTCACCGCCGGGCAGGTCAGGGCCGAGGGGCGCTGCGCCGACGAGATCGCCGAGATCACCGAGGAGCAGGACCGGGTCACCGGCGACTACTCGAGATTCTGGGCGGACCGGGACTACCTCGACGCCCGGAACGTGCAGGCGAGCGTGTTCGTCGTCCACGGCCTCAACGACTGGAACGTCAAGACCGAGCACTTCGCCGGCTGGTGGGACGAGCTGGCCAAGCGGCACGTGCCGCGCAAGATCTGGCTGCACCAGGGCGGGCACGGCGGGCCGGGCAACACCGCGTCGGTGACCCTGCCGGACGGGCGTACCTGGACGTACAAGCAGACCGAGAACCGCTGGTTCGACTACTGGCTGTGGAACGTCCGCAACGGCATCATGGACGAGCCGACCGCGGTGCTCCAGCGGGAGAACCGGGCGTACACCACGTACCGCAACTGGCCGGACCCGGGCGCGCGGGAGGTGGCGGTGAAGCTGGCCGCGACCGACGCCACCCAGCCGGGCACGCTCACCACCGGCCGGCAGTCGAGCCGCCGGGTCGAGCAGTCCTTTGTCGACGAGGGCCGGACGGTCCACCCGGACGACCTGGTCGCCGCCCCCGACACCGCGAGCGCGAACCGGCTCGCCTACCTGTCGCCGGCGCTGGCCGCGGACGTACGGTTCTCCGGGCGCCCGGAGATGCGGCTGCGGATGGCGATCGACAACAAGCCGGACGCGAACCTCACCGTCTACCTGGTCGACTACGGACCGGCCGGCTCGACCGCCGCGCCGTTCGTGGTGACCCGGGGCTGGATGGACCCGCAGAACCGCAAGGGCCCGTCCCGCACCGAGCCGGTCAGGCAGGGCAAGCTGTACGACTACCGGTGGACCCTGGAGCCGAAGGACTACGTCTTCCCGGCCGGTCACCGGATCGGTGTGGTCGTCTTCTCCAGCGACCAGGAGTACACGCTGCTGCCGCTGGGCGGCACCGAGCTGCGGGTCGCGCCGAACGACAGCGAGTTGCGGCTGCCGGTGGTCGGCGGTCGGGGCGCACTCGGCTTCTGACCTGTGGTCGAACCGGGGCGGTCCGCGACAGCGGGCCGCCCCGTCCGCGCGTCGCGCCCCTTCTCTCCGAAGCTGACGCCCGCAACTGTGAAACCGGCGCCGGAGACGTTCCACCAGCGCGCCGCGTACGGATGAGGGGGCGTGATTCAGTTTCCGGGACGGGGTGGGTCGGCAGCGGCCTCGTCGGCTCCGGAATCACGCGGTGGTGCTTCGACGGGAAAGTGGATCGGGCTGAGCAGGTACTGCGCACGCTCCGAGGTCGGCGGGTTGGCGAGGTGCGGCACGATCGCCTCCCGCATCCCCCTGATCAGCTCGTGCAGTTCCTCGGGGCTGAGCCAGATGGCGTGCTGCCGGTAGCCCACGAGGTCGCCCGCCGGGTCGGCCCCGTCCCGGTCGAGGTACGCGTTGAACTCTGCGACCAGGGCTGCCACCGCCGCGGCGAAGCCACGTCGGTGGTCGTCGAGCGACAGTGAGGTGAACGTGTTCATGTCGATCCCGGCCCGGTCCTGGCGGAGTCGGTAGCGGCGTTCGACCGCGCCGCGTACGCGCCGCTCCTCGGCGACTTCGAGGACGCCTCCGGCGGCGAGCAACTCGACGTGCCGGTAGACCGTGGCCTTCGAGACGTCGGGTATGCGAGCGCACAGGTCGGCCGTTGTCATCGTCCGCCCGCCCCGCATGGCGTGCACCACCCGCAGCCGTACCGGGTGTGCCAGCAGCGACAGAGCATCCATGCCGCAATGATCTCACACCATGCTACCGTTCGCACAGGTTGAGAAGAGTTGGGATGACGATGCCTGAAGACCCCGCGACCCAAGCCCAGGCCGCCGTGGCCGCCGCCTGGGCTCCACCGCCCTACGCCGAGCCGGACCACTTCACCGAGCACGAGGTCACGGTCGGGCGCGGCCCGCTCGCGGTACCCGGCACCCTGAGCGTGCCGAACCGGCAGGGCACGACCGCGGCGGGGGTGGTGCTGCTCAGCGGCGGAGGACCCTTCGATCGCGACGAGACCAGCGGTCCGAACAAGCCGCTCAAGGACCTGGCCTGGGGGCTGGCCAGTCGCGGGGTGGCGGTGCTGCGGTTCGACAAGGCGACGTTCGCCCACCGCGAGGTGGCCGGCGCACCCGATCTGACGATGTCGAAGGAGTACGTGCCCCATGCCGTCGAGGCGGTCGGCCTGCTGCGGCGGCACCCGGCGGTGGACCCGGCGAGGGTCTTCGTCCTCGGCCACAGCATGGGCGGCAAGATCGCTCCGCAGGTCGCGACCGCCGAGCCCGCGATCGCCGGCCTGGTCATCCTCGCCGGCGACACCGGGCCGATGCACCATGCCGCCATCCGTGTCGTCAGCCACCTCGCGGCCGTGGTCCCCGACCAGGTTCCGCAGTCCGCCGTCGACACCTTCACCCGGCAGGCCGCGCTGGTCGACAGTCCCTGCCTGACGCCCTCGACCCCGGCCACGGACCTGCCGTTCGGCCTGCCCGCCGCGTACTGGCTCGAACTGCGCGACTACGACCCGGTCGCGATCGCCGCCGCACTCGGCAAGCCGATGCTCATCCTCCAGGGCGGTCGCGACTACCAGGTCACCGTCGCCGACGACCTCACCCGTTGGCAGGCGGGCCTGGCCGGCCGCCCCGAGGTCACCATCCGCGTCTACGACGCCGACAACCACCTGTTCTTCCCCGGATCAGGCCCGTCCACCCCGACCGAGTACCTCCAACCTCAGCATGTGGACCCGGCCGTCGTCAGCGACATCGCCGACTGGCTGCGCCACACCCAGCCCTGAGCACTCGGACGACCGTCGGCGCCGACACGACGCTCCTCCCGGTCATCCGCGCCCGGCGGCTGGCTGCACAGGTGCGCCGCGCTCGCCGTGCCGAACCGAGTACCAGGACGCGGTCCAGGCGCGCGGGCGGATCGCGGTTGTGGGAGCCCACGATCGTCGTGTGGTCATCTCGATGCGAGTGCGTCAGCGTCCGCGCGGCGCTCGTCAACGGGTGCCTCGGTGAGGCCGATGCGGCGGTGCAGCCGGCGCAGCGGCGCCGGTGCCCACCAGTTGGCGTGCCCGGCCAGGCGCATCAGGGCGGGGAGCAGTACACCGCGGATCAGGGTCGCGTCGACAAGCACCGCAAGGGCCATGCCGATGCCGAGCTGTTGCAGGAACACGACGCGTCCGGTGGCGTACGCGGCGAAGGAGACGGCGAGGATGGCCGCGGCCGCGGTGACCAGCGGCGCGCTGCGCGCGATGCCCAGCGGCACGGATCGCACGACGTCGCCGGTGCGGTCGTACTCCTCCTTGATCCGGGCCAGCAGGAAGACCTCGTAGTCCATCGACAGCCCGTACGCGACGCAGAACATCAGGATCGGGACGCTGGGCTCGATGGAGCCGGTAGGTGTGAAGCCGAGCAACCCGGCGAAGTGGCCGTCCTGGAAGACGAAGACCAGGACACCGAACATGACCGACAGACTCAGCGTGTTGAGCACCACGGCCTTGATCGGCGCGACCACGCTGCCGGTCATAACGAACAGCACGACGAACGTGACGAGGACGATCAGCCCGGCGATGACCGGCAACCGGGCGGTCACCCCGTCGCGGTAGTCGGTCAGGTCGGCCGGATAGCCACCGACGAGGACGTCGAACGGCGCCGGGATCGCTCGGACCTCGCCGACCAGGCCGGTCGCGTCCCGCTCCAACCGGTCGCTGGACGGCACCACCGACAGCCACGTGCCGGTACCCGTCGTGGACGTGAAGCGGGTGCCGGCCGGTGCGGTGACCGGTTGGCCGTGGGCGAACGAGCCGGCCGCCGAGTCGACCCGGACCACTCCGTCGACGCGGGACAGCGCCATCGCATACGGCCCGACCGCTGCGGCGTCACTGGTGGGCGCGACGACCTGAACGGCGTCCGCCTCCTCCTGTGTGAAGCCGGCACGGATCTGGTCGTACACCTGCCGCACCGGCGCCGACTCCGGCAGAACCCGGTCGTCGGGCAGGCCGAACCGCACGCCGAGGAACGGCGAGCCGAGCAGCAGCAGCACGGCCAGGGCGGCGCCGCCCAGGAGCACCGGCCGTGCCATGACCCGGTTGGTCACGCCGTACCAGATTGAGTCCCGCACTGGCCCGCGCCGCTGCACACGGTGACCAAGCAGCGTCAGCGCCGCCGGCAAGATGACCGTCGCACCGACCACAGCGGTCAGCACGACGGCGATTCCGGCGTAAGCAAACGACCTCAGGAACGGGAACGGAAACACGAACAGCACCGCCAGCGAAGCGGCGACCGTGACGCCGCTGAATACCACGGTCCGCCCAGCGCTGCGCCGCGTCCGGGCGACCGCCTCCGACACGCCGCTGCCTGCGCCCAGCTCCTCACGGAACCGGAAGATCATGAACAGTCCGTAGTCGACACCCAGGCCGATACCCATGACCAGCGCGATGTTCGCGGCGAACGTCGAGATGTCGGTGACCAGGACCAGGCCACGCAGCAGCGCCAGGGAGCCGAGCATGGCGAACAGTCCGACGCCGAGCGTGATCAGCGCTGCGGCTATCCGCCGGTACGCCAGCCACAGCAGGAGCAGCACCAGCGGCAGGATGACCAGCTCGGCGCGCAGGAAGTCACGCCGAGCCTGCTCCATCACCTGGCGGAACAGCTCGTCGCCGCCGCCCACGGAGACGGTGACCGCCGCGTCCTGCCGGTCGAACGCCGGCGCCAGCGTGGGCAGCACGTCGCGGCGCACCTCGTTGGCGTCGCCGGGGAGCCAGGCCAGCACGAGCGCCTGCCGGCTGTCTGTGCTGCGCAGCGTCTCGGTGTTGCCGCGGCTCCAGTACGACCAGGCGTCACCGACACCGGGGTGGCCGGCCAGTTCCTCGGTGAGCGCGCGGCCGGCGGCCGCGACCTCCGGGCTGTCCACGGTGCCCTGCCGGGCGGTGACCAGCAGCGCCACGTTGGGAGCGCCGGTGTCGAACCGGTCGGCGAGGGCCGTCCGGGCGCGCATCGACTCGGATCCCGGCGCCTCGAACCGGTTCAGCGACAGCAGGTTCATGACCCCTGCGCCCAGCGCACCAGCCACCAGCGTGGCGAGCACGGCCATCGCCACGGTCCATCTCGCTCTGCGCACGGCGTGCCCCCTGCTAGATTTACGAGTCATTATTCGCGTTAGGATCGACAATACGAGCGATCGCTCGTGTTTTGCAAGGGATCCCGTATTTGCAAGGGGTACCGATGGAAGAGCGTCCTCGGCGTCGCCAGGCACGCGGTGAGCGGCGGATGGCAGAGATCCTCGACGCCGCGGCCGGCGTCTTCGCCGATGTCGGGTACGAACGGGCGACCACGAACGCGATCGCCGCCGCGGCCGGCATCTCGCCAGGCTCGCTCTACCAGTTCTTCCCGAACAAGGAGGCGATCACCGAGGCGCTCGCCGACCGGTTCGTCAGCCAGATGCGCGACGCCCACGAGAACGCCTTCACCGGCGTGAACTTCGCCCGGATCGGACTCGACGAACTGCTGGACCGGGTGGTCGACCCGATCCTCAGATTCAACACTGCCAACCCCGGCTTCAAGGCGATCTTCGCTCGACCCGACATGCCGACCGGGCTGACCACCGCCGCACAGTCGATCCAGGCCGCGTTGCTGGGCCGGGTCGAGGCGATCCTCGCCGCCCGCGCACCGGGGCAGCCCGCTGCCGAGCGCAGCCGCAGCGCCCGAGTGGCGATCCAGATCTTTCAGGCGATGGTGCCGCTGGTCGTGGCAGCCGATGACGCCGAGCGGCCGGCGGTGACCGTGGAGCTGAAGAAGGTGCTCCGCGGGTACCTCGAACCGATCATCGGCCGATGACCCCGGCCCGGAACGTCAACCGGCCACCTGAACCGGAGGCGTCTTCGCGCCTCGCCGGGCGGAGACACGTCCTGGGCGCCCGGCCCGACCGTGACCGTCCCTGTCATGGTCGGGCCAGGCGTGGTGTCCCTGGTCGCTAGAGAGCGTCCTGCCCGGTCCCGGCCCGCGCGGCGGCGATGACCCGGCCACGCTCCGACTCTGGGAAGCGGTCGAGCATGGCACGCAGTTCGTCAGCGTCCACGTTGGCACCGAACGCCTCGCTGCCCGGTTCGAGCCGCACGCCCTCGGCGAGCGGGCCGGCGACGACCGGGTCGAAGCCGAGCGCGTCGACCAGGGTCGCGACGGTGTCGAGGTCGGCCGGATCGTCGCCGGCGATCGCGATCGCCTTGCGGCCAGCCGTTCCCGCTGGTCGCGCCTCGCCCTCAAGGTCGTGGTACCCCATGTGGTTGAACGCCTTGACGACCCGGGAACCGGTCAGGAACGTCTGGACGGTCTCGCTCGACGACGTACGCGGGTTGGTGAGGTCGTCGCGGATGCCGTCGACCTCCCACCAGTAGTTCATCGCGTCGACGACCAGCTTGCCGCGCATCGCCTCGGCGGGGACGTTGCGGTACTTGCTCAACGGGAGGGCGAGGAGGACGAGGTCGGCGCCGGCCGCGGCGTCCAGCGCGGTCGTGGCGACCGCTCCGGGCGTGAGCACCTCGATGGTGAGGGCGATCCTCGCCGGGTCGCCGGAGCCGGCGACGAGCACCCGGTAGCCGGCGGCGAGGGCCAGCCGGGCGAGCACCGTACCCACCTTGCCGGCGCCGAGGATGCCGATGGTCTGCGGCCTCTCGGGGGCGTTGTCGTCCATGTCTTCCTTCCGGGTGTCGCGGTGCCGTCCGTCGGCCTGTCAGCTGGCCGTCCCGCTGGCCGTTCAGCTGGCAAGGATGTCACGGACCAGGGGGATCACCCTGGTGCCGTACAGTTCCACGGCCCGCATCCGGGCGCTCACCGGCTGCGCCCCGGCGGTGTAGATGAGATCGAACCGGCCGACGCCGAGGCTGCGGACCGCGCGGGCGATCCGGCGTGCCACCGTCTCCGGCGAACCGATGTAGAGGGAACCCTGCCGCACCTCGGAGTCGAACTCCTCGCGGCGGATCGGCGGCCACCCTCGCAGCGCGCCGATCCGGTCCCGCATAACCCGGTAGTACGGCCAGTACACCTCCCTCGCCTCCTCGTCGGTGTCGGCGACGAAGCCCGGCGAGTGCATCCCGACCGGATGGGCGGTCGTCCCGAGCTGCTCGGTCGCCCGCCGGTAGAGGTCGATGTACGGCGCGAAACGCTCGGGGGCACCGCCGATGATGGCGAGCATGAGCGGGAGGCCGTAGCGGGCGGTCCGCACGACCGACTGCGGCGAACCGCCGACGCCCACCCAGGTGGTGAGGCGCCCCGATTCCGTCTTCGGGAACACGTCGGCCTGTTCGAGCGGGGCACGCTTGGTGCCGCTCCAGGTGACCGGCTTCTCCTCCAACAGTTTCACGAACAGTTCGATCTTCTCTTCGAACAGTACGTCGTAGTCGCGCAGGTCGTAACCGAACAGGGGAAAGGACTCGGTGAACGAGCCACGGCCGAGGATGACCTCGGCCCGGCCGTGCGACAGCGCGTCCACGGTGGCGAAGCGCTGGAACACCCGGACGGGGTCGTCCGAACTCAGCACGGTGACCCCTGAGGCGAGACGGATCCGTGAGGTACGCGTGGCGATCCCGGCCAGTACGGTCTCCGGGGTCGACACCGAGTACTCCGGTCGATGGTGTTCGCCGAGGGCGATGACGTCGACGCCGAGTTCGTCGGCGAGTACCGCCTCGTCGACGACCTGCCGGATCGCCGCGGCGTGGGAGACGGGCCTGCCGGAGTCGTCCTCCGGCACGTCGCCGAAGGTGTCGAGGCCGAACACGAGATCAGACATGGGTGGGCTCCTTCGCGAGCAGTTCCCGGACCCGCGGCGCGACCTCACTGCCGAGCAGCTCGATGCTGCGGGCGCGTGCCTCGCGAGGCAGGTGCATGATGTCGTACTTGAGATCGAAGCGGCTCAGCCGCAGGTCGCGGGCGGTTTTCGCGATCTTCCGTGCCACCGTCTCGGGGGATCCGACAAACAGTGCGCCCTGGTCGAGTTCAACCTCGTAGCGGGCGCGGTCCGGCTTGTAGAAGCCGCGTTCCTCGGCCAGCGCCGCGACGACCGGCTGCCAGTACCGCCACCAGGTCTCGACGGCCTCCTCGTCGGTGTCGGCGACGAGGCCGAGCGAGTGCTGACCGACCGGCTGGACGGGGTGCCCGGACTGTTCGAGCGCCCGGAGGTAGAGCTCGACGTGGCCGGCGAACCGTTGGGGGCGACCGCCGATGATCGCGAGCATCAGCGGTAGTCCGTAGCGGGCGGCCCGGACCACCGAGTGCGGGCTCCCGCCGACGCCGATCCAGGTCGGGATGCCGCCGGTGCGCATCCGTGGATGCAGTCGCTGGGCGACCAGCGGTGTCCGTACGGTTCCGGACCAGGTGACCTCTTCGTCCCGCTGCAGTCGGACGAAGAGGTCGAGCTTCTCCTCGAACAACCGCTCGTAGTCGGTGAGGTCGTAACCGAACAGCGGGAACGATTCGGTCGCCGAGGCACGGCCGAGGACGATCTGGGCGCGGCCGTTCGAGACCGCGTCGAGGGTGGAGAACTCGTGGTAGAGCCGTACCGGGTCGTTGGTGCTGAGCACCGTGACCGAGGTGCCGAGGCGGATCCGTTCGGTCGCGGTGGCGATCGCCGCGAGCAGTACGGGTGTCGCCGAGTCGTTGTGGCCCTCCCGGTAGTGCTCGCCCACACTGAACACGTCGAGTCCGACCGACTCCGCGAGCCGCGCCTCGTCGACGAGCAGCCGTACGGTCTCGGCGTCGCTCAGGATCCGGCCGCCGTCGGTGGCCACCTCCCCGAACGAGTTGAGCCCCAGTTCGAAGCGTTCCGCTGTCACCGTCTCCTCCTGACCTGCTCCCCCAGCCGGCGGCCCTGGACCGGAACCCCGAGTGGTTGACGCGTCAACAATGCTAGCCTGGGAATTGACATGTCAATCAGGGGGAGCAGATGACGAACGCCACACCCGGCCGGAGAGGCCGCCAGCTTCCGACGGCGGAGCAGCTCCGGATCTGGCGAGACTTCATCGAGACCACGGAGGCGCTCCGGTCCCGGCTCGCGTCACGCCTGCAGACCGAGTCCGCGCTCTCGCCGGGCGACTACGCCGTACTGCTCGCCCTCAGCGAGGCGCAGGACCGGCGGATGCGCTCCTCCGCACTCGCGACACAGATCGGCTGGGAACGGAGCCGGCTCTCCCACCACCTCGGGCGGATGGAGCGGCGCGGACTCATCCGCCGCGAGGAGTGCGTCACCGATACCCGAGGGGCGGAGGTGCTGCTCACGCCGGCCGGCGACGAGGCGTTCCGCCGCTCTACGGTCCCGCACCTGCGCGCGATCCGCGAACTCTTCGTCGACGCGCTCACACCCGAGCAGCTCCGCGCGGCGGGCGAGATCGCGGTGGCGTTCCGCGACCACCTCGATCCCAAGCAGGAGGGCGGACCAGCGGGAAATTCAGGGACAACCGGCGCCTGACGAGCGACGCCATATCGCGGTATGGTACTTGTATGGCCAGCAAGAAGGTAACGATCACGCTAGACGAGTCCCTGGTCAAGGCTATGTCTGACGCCGCCAAGGAGGAGGGTGTGCCACTCTCCCGCCTCGTCGCCAGTGCGGCCGAGCGTGAGCTGCGCCTGCGGGCCGGCCGGGCGGTGGTTCAGGAGTGGCAGGCCGAGCACGGCGCCTTCACCCCGGAGGAGCTGGCCTCGGCGCGTGCCGAGATGGCCGCCGCCGACGCGGAGTACCTGGGCGGCACGGAGACCTCGGCCGCGTGAACATCCCCTACCTGTACGACGCTGGCGCGCTGATCGCCATCGACAACAACGACCGACGCATGTGGGCCCGGCACAGCCTCGCCCTTGAGGAAGGCCGGGACATCCACGTCCCCTCCGTCGTCGTGAGCCAGCCCTGGCGGGACTCCCGACGGCAGGTCCTGCTTGGCAAATTCCTCACCGGCTGCCAGGTCGAACCCGTGGGGCTCGAAGTCGCCAAGGCTGCCGGCATCCTCTGCGGCAAGGCTGGGACAGCCGACATCGTGGACGCCACCGTCGTCGTCATGGCGGCAAGTCGCGGCGCAATCATCTGGACCTCCGACCCGCACGACATCCGCGTCCTCATCGACGCCCAGGACATCAAACCCGCCCCGGTCATCCGTACCGTCTGACGCCGAGACCGCGGCGTTCAGGTTCGAGATGCGGACTGGGCTTTCACGGCAGGCCGGTCGTCGGACGGAGGCGTTGGGCTCGCCGAGTCGGGCGCGGATCATTCGCTTGGGGCACCAGCGGCGCCACCGATCGGCCGACAACAACCTGTTAACCATCCACCTCACCATCCGAGGCGACGCTTAGGAAGTTCGGCCACCCGGCGCGGCATGTTCTCCGGCTCCCGCCCCCCGGAGGGGGAGGGGACCACCAGGCCAGCCGCGAGGCATCGCCGTGATCGATGTGTGCATGACGTCGGGGTATGGCATTGATTCGACAGAGGAGTGTCATGAGGAAACGTGTTCTGCTGCTGCTCGGCGCGGCCGTGACCGCCCTGAGCCTCACCGGTGAGGCGGCTCCCGCAGCCGCGAAGCCCGCGCCCGCCCCGGGCGCCCCGATCGTCCGGGTGACCGAAGAGGCCGCCCCGCCCAACGCCGGGCCGAACGCGTCCTGCCCGATCGTCGCGCACGGCTACAGCGGCGCCTACATGTGCGGTACCCGGGTCATCCTGGTCGACTGGTACGGCGACGGCAGGCGGCTGGAGACGTTTGTCGTCTCGCCCGTTCGCACCATCTGGCACGCCTGGCCGGGCAGTGGCGGCTGGCACGAAATGCCGGGCAGAAAGACGGGCGACAACATGGGGGACGCCTGGTGGAGCGGCACCGCCACCCGGAACATCTCGGTCTGGGCCAACCACCCGACCGGTTACTGGTGCATCAGTGACCCGGGTTCCGGCTGGACCGGAGTGTGGCGGGACTGCTGAGCCCGGCCTGACAGCGTCAGCGACGCAGTCTGAGCGGGGGAACACTGCCGCACCTCGCCGGGTGGATCCCGGCAGCCGACCCGGACCGACCGTGACAGGGACGGTCACGGTCGGTCCGGGTCGTGGCGTTCCTGCCTGTCCCGACAGGCGCCGGGATGGCGGGCGGGCCGGCGACAACGGCGTCCGCCGGGTCCGTCGAGCCGGGCGTCACACCAAATCCGGGTACGTCGTCCCTGGTCATCCTCAGGCGACAGGGTCACCTCCCCGAAGTCGAGTACGTCAACATGGGCGAGCGACTCACGCAGCGCGGCGACCAGGCCGACGGCGGCGACGTACGAGGTCAGCGTGGTCGGCAGATGGATCACCCAGCGTGGTCCGGTCACCAGTGACCGCCGTTGCGTCGCTCCTGGCCCCGATGGTGCCGCCCGTCATCCGACCGCTGCTCCGGCGGCCGGTCCGGGTGCGGCGGTTCGGTACGGCGGCAACCGCCGTGCCGGGACTGCCACTGTCGTAGCCCCTGGCGGATGCGTTCCGCCTCCGTCCTGGCCGTCGCCACCTCCCGGTGCAGCCGGTCCATCTCGTCGGCGACCCGCCGCAGGAAGGCGTACACCTGATCCGGGTCGAGGCCGCGCCAGCGACGTACGCCGAACGTCACGGCCCGGACCAGGTGCGGACCGAGCCGATCCCCCGCCCGGTAGATCACGACCGCACCTTCGACGCCTCGAACGCCGCCGCCATCTCGGCTATCTGCTCCCCGGACAGGCCCCGGTCGGTCAGCACCCGCAGACCCCAACGGTGCAGACGACACGGATGCGGCGCCCGGTCGTTGCGACACACCGCCCCGCCCGGCCACTGCTCGGCGGCGTGCACCGCCACCGCCCGCAACGCGAAGCACACATCCTCCGCCGTCGTGTACGCCGGCAACGTCAGCTCGCCCAACACCTCGTCGATCCGCTTCACGGCCTCCCCTGTCGTCTGGTCGATTGGTGGAGTGGCGCCGAGGCGGGCGGGGACGGTCGGTACGACCGCGCGCCCGTACCGACCGGAGCACCAGCACCCGCCTCGGGCCTGTTTTGGTGCCGGAGCAGCGCACTCCGCCGGTCCGTTCGGGTCGGACGAGGTGACAGGTGCGCTGCTCCGATCGAGGAAGCACCGCAGTGCCTAGCTGGGCGTCTCCTCACCGCCACACCTTATCGACATTGTTGGTAAAGTCAACGTTGCCCTTGAAGTACTCCCAGCAACCGTGATCAGATGTGTGGGCCTAGCTGGGAGTCCTTCGCATGCCCACACCACGGAAGTTCGAGCCGCACTACCGCCGGATCATCGCCGACATCCGGCAGCGCATCGCCTCTGGCGAGTGGCCGCCGGGACACAAGCTGCCGTCCACCAAGGCCCTCGCCGAGATGTACCAGGTCCGTAGCTCATCCACGGTGCGCTCTGCCGTCACCATCCTGCTCGAAACCGGCGAGCTGTACGGCCACCAAGGACTCGGCGTCTTCGTCGCCGACGAGCCGGCGACGAGGTAGGTCAGGGATGACGAGACGTCCGAGACACCTCTCGTCGCCGGGATCCGGAGTCGTTTGTTCGGGTGGCAGACGAAGATCGATCGAGCGTTTGGCGTAACAGATTGGTACAACCACCCCGTAAACATCACCACTATCGGGAGTTCGATGACAGCCTCCCCGGAAGACTCTTTTCGGGCCTGGCATCAGGCAATGCACCGACTGACCGAAGGACAGGAGAACGCACGCGCCTGGCGTCAGGTCCGTTACCGGTTCGCCCACCGTTTGGGCGAGGCGCTGGTGGGAGCCTCTGAAGCTCAGGCGCCGCTGAGGGGTCCCGCGCTGTACGGGGTATGGCTACCCTCCGGCCTCATCTACGTGGGTCAGACGCTCGATGCACAGCGACGGCTCCGCGACCTCCCGATCGGGGAAAGTCACCATCTCGCGAGTACATTCCCGCCCGAGATCTGGCACCAGGTACTTGTTGTGAAGTGGCCCGACCTGCCCGAGGTCACCACGCTTCCTATAGACATGCCGCAAAAAACTGCTGGTCTTGCCCTTGAGTACCGACTGCAGAGCTGGCTCCGGCCGCTAGCCAACTCGGCACGTCGGACGTCCCACGGAGAATGGCGAGACACCATCTGGGAGACAAGCAAGTCGGAAGGCGCCAGGCATGCACATGAAGTGGATGAGCTCTTCGAGGCAGTCCAACGACTCTGGCTGGAGGCGTCCGTTCCGGATAAGGACGGATCAGCAGGTCCGGCTTGGCGACGGGTGCTGCCGGCATCCTTCCTACCAACCTGGCTCGGCGGCCGGTAAGTGCAGGTGCCGCGGAACACATCGCCCCCGCACACCTCCGGAGCGTTCCGTGGCCGGGGTCGCGCTTCCAGTAGGTTGCCAATAGAGGTCATTCGCTGGCGGGGCTGCCCTTCGCGGCCAGGTAGCACGGCGGAAGTTGCAGGGCAGCCTCGTCCAATCCCAACTCGTCGAGGATCGACCGTCGCTCCGCGCGGTACGTCCCAGCAGCGTCGTCGTCGCCGAGCGCCGTACCCACCCGCTCCAGTCGGGCCAGTACCCGAATCACCTGGTGTCTCGACCCGATTCCCCGCCACAACTCCAGTGCCCGGCGCAGGGACGTACCGGCGTCCGCCCACCGGCCCTCGGCGGCGGCCAGGTCGCCGATCGCCCGCAGCGTCTCGGCGAGCCCGTCGCTGTGCCCGATCGCCTCGTGCCCGGTCAGCGCCCGTTCCAGGAGCCGCGTCGCCTCCGGCAGCCGGCCCGCCCGGATCTCCACGTCCGCGAGCGCCTGCTCGACGTACGCCGTACCGAGGTCGTCGCCCATCTGGGCGCTGACCGCCATCGCCTCGGTCAGCGCCTCCCGGGCGGGCACGAGTTCGCCGACGTCGGTCAACGCCAGCCCGTAGTGGTAACGGTGCATCGCGGTCCGCAGCGGGTGGGCCGGATCGTCACCGACGCTCAGCGCCTCCGCCAGCAGCGGCACCGCCCGCTCCGGCTCCCCCGCCTCCCAGTGCACGAAACCGAGCGTGCCCAGGGTGTTCCGCAGCAGTTGACCGGGCAGCTCCGGGTGCCGGGCCGCCTCCACCGCCTGCGCCATCCAGTCGTACGCCTGCCGGGGCTGCCCGGTCCGCAGCGCCGCCACACCGGCGTTGCCGAACGCGTGTACCAGCAGTTCCGGATTGTCGACCTGGCGGGTGAGGGCGAGCTGGTCCGCCGCGATGGCCGGCAGTGCGGCGTACCGGTCCCGGCCGAGGCAGGCGGCGAACAGTTCGCCGAGCAGTCGCCCCCGCAGCAGCGGATCCGCCGTCTCGTCCGGCAGCCCGGCCAGCACCAGCCTCAGGGTGTGCTCCCAGTCGGCGGCATAGGACCTGATCCGCAGGAAGCCGGAGACCGCCAACGCCAGCCGGCCGGCGAGATCGGGCAGGTCGGCCCGGACCGCCTGGTCGACCGCCGCGAGCAGGCCGGCGCGTTCGGTCTCGAACCAGGCGCGCGGGTCGACGCGCAACGCCCGCTGGCCGTCGCCCGACGGCGGCGACGCCTCCGGCGGCTCCGGTGTCGCGAGCCGCTGGTCCGCCTCGCCGGCCAGGGCGAGCCAGCCGCTCAGCAGCCGCTCCACCGCCGCTCCCCGCTCCGCCGGCTGGTCGTCCACGGTGTTCCGCTCGCGGGCGTACTCGGCGACCAGGTCGTGCAGCCGGTAGCGCTGCTGCCCCACCGCGTCCCGCCCCAGCGGCTCGACCAGGTGTACGTCGGCGAGCTGGTGCAGCAGCATGCGGGCCGGCCCGTCGGCGCGGTCGAGCAGCGCCGAGGCGACCCACTGCGGCCAGTCGGCGGTGCCGAACGAGCCGAGCCGCCGCAGCAGGCGTCGCGCCTCGTCCGAGAGTGCCCGGTAGCTCAGCGACAGGCTGGCCCGTACGTCGAGGTCGCCGACGGCCAGCTCGTCGAGTCTGCCCCGTTCCGCAGCCAACCGTCGGCGCAGCTCCTCGACGGCCTCCTCGGGGCGTACCGCGAGACGGGCGGCGGCGACGCAGACCGCGAGCGGCAGTCCGCCGCAGAGCCGTACGACCTCCCGGGCCGCCTCCGGCTCCGCGTCGATGCGTACCTCGCCGGCCCGGTCGGCGAGCAGCCGGAGCGCGTCCGAGGCGGACAGCGCGGGCACCGGTACGCGTACCGCGTCGAGCATCGCGGCGAGCTGCCGCCGCGAGGTCACCAGCGCGCCGCCGCCAGGTGCGCCGGGCAGCAGCGGCCGGATCTGGGTCTCGTCGACGGCGTCGTCCAGGACCACCAGCATCCGGCCCCGGGCCAGGTGGCTGCGGTAGAGCGTGACCCGCTCCTCCGGGTCGTCCGGGATGTCACCGCCGGCGACCCCGAGCGCGCGCAGGAATCGTTCGACGATCTGGTACGGGTCACCCGGCGGATCGTGGCTGCCCCGCAGGTCGGCGTAGAGCTGCCCGTCCGGGAAGACGGTGCTCAGCCGGTGCCCGGCCGCCAGCGCCAGTCCACTCTTGCCGACCCCGCCCGGCCCGACCAGCAGCAGCACCGGGACGGAGGTCGACCCGGCGCCGGACATCCGACCGAGGATCCGCTCGACCAGCGTCTCCCGGCCGGTCAGCCTCGGCGCCGGCGGTAGCTGCCTGGGCACCGGCCGGGTCGCCTGGACCGGGGCCGCTCCGGTCACCGACTCCTCGCCGAGCAGGATCCGCTGCTGGGTGGCGCGCAGCAGCGGCCCTGGTTCGAGTCCCAGCCCGTCGGCGAACCGCCGGTACGCCTGCCGGTAGACACCGAGCGCGTCGCCGCGCCGTCCCAGCCCGGCCAGCGCCAGCATCTGCCGGCAGTAGAGCCGTTCCGCGTACGGGTCGTCGGCGAGCAGCAGCTCGACCTCGCGCAGTACCGTGCCGTGGTCGCCGAGACCGAGCAGGGCGTCGAGCCGCGCCTCGACGGCGGCGAGCCGTTCCCGGTGCAGGGCGTCGCGCAGCCGTCCGCTGTGTACGCCGACGACGTCGGCCAACGCCGGGCCGCGCCAGAGCGCCAACGCCTGGTCCAACAGCGCCACCGCCGCGGTGTGGTCGCCAGCCTCGGCGGCGACGCGTCCCCGGTCGGCGAGACCACGGAATTCGTTCAGATCCAGCCGGTGGGCGCGCAGCCGGAGGACGTACCCGGTGGGTCTGGTCTCGATCAGGCCGGGGTCCACGTCCCGGAACCGGGCGCGCAGGGCGCTGATCAGGTTGTGCAGCTGCGCCCGGGCGGAGCCGGGTGGACGCTGCCACAGCCGGTCGACCAGTGTCTCGGCCGGCACCAGTCGGTCGCCGTCGAGCAGCAGACCGGCCAGCACCAGCCGTTCCCGACCGCTGCCGCCGGGCAGCAACCGTCCGTCGTGTCGTACCTCGACCGGCCCCAGGATCCCGAATTCCACCGGCCATTGATACCGCATGTCGGGGTTTGGTCCACGCTCTCACAACTCTCTAACAACCAGCGGATCCGCGCCGGAAAGATCCGTTAGCGTGGCGCCGGACCGGGTCCGAGGGCGGGAGAGAACGGGTGAGCAGGGTGTCGATCGAACAGGGCCCGAGCTATGTCGGCCCGGCGGACGCCCCGGACCGGTACGAGCTGGTGGAGCGCCGCGCGGCCGGCGGTGAGGGCGAGGTCTGGCTGGCGCGGGAGCGGCACGGCGCCGACTCGTTCTCGTACGCCGTCAAACTGATCCGGCTCGACGACGACTCCGCCGCCGACCGGCAGCTGGAGCAGCTTCGGCTGCACGCCGCACTGCTCACCCACCTGGAACATCCGGCACTGGTCAAGGTGCGGGAGGTTTTTGTCGGCGCGCCCCCGCATCCGGCCCTGGCACAGGCGGACCCCACGACAGCCCGGCGGCTCTACTTCGTGATGAAGTGGATCGAGGGTCCGAGCCTGCAGACCGCCCTGGAACGGGGCGAGATACGCGGGCTCGACATCCTGGCACCGCTGCTCCAGGTCGCGGAGGCGATCGACCACCTGCACAGCGGACGGGACACCAACGGCGCGGTGGTGCTGCACCGCGACATCAAACCGGCGAACATCCTGCTCACCGCCGACGGGCGCGGATACCTGGTCGACTTCGGCCTGGTCCGGCTCCGCAGCACCGACCGTACGTCGCGGATCTTCGGCACCGCCCCGTTCATGGCGCCGGAGTCACTGGCCCGGGGCGAGTACACCCCGGCCACCGACCGGTACGCCCTCGGCGCGACCGTCTACTACGCGGTCACCGGGGAGGCGCCGGTGCAACGTGGTCCGGAGGAGCTGATCCAGCGTCTGACCGCCGCGCTCGGGCCCGGCCACGACCGGCAGGTACACGGCATCGTGTCGATGCTCGCCACCCTGCCGGAGGCGCGACCGGCCAGCGCCGCCGCCTGGATCCGGGCACTGCGTACCGCACCGCCGGAGACCTCGGTGGGCGCCGACCCGCCGGCCGCGCCGGCTCCCGGAGCGACACCGCTCAGCTATCCGATGCCGACCACCCAGGCTCCCGGTACCACACCGGTCGGCTTTCCGATGCCGCCCGGCTCGACCGGCGGGACCCGGCCGACGTCGGCACCCCCACACGGATATCCGATGCCACCGGCCTCGACCAGCGGCACCCGCCCGAACTCGACACCACCGTCCGGCTACCCGATGCCGCCGGGCAGCCCGGGCGGTCCGCGGCTCTCCCCGGCCGCCGACGGCTTTCTCAACCCCGCACGACCGAAGAAGGGCAACCGGAAGGCGCTGCTGATCGTCACCAGCGCGGTGCTGCTCACCGTCGCCGCCTGCTGCTTCGGGATCTACCAGGCCGGCCCGGACGGGACCCTGCTCCAGACCGGGACCGGCTCCGGCGCCAGCCCCACCCGGACGTACGACCGGAGCAAGCCGCCGCCGGAGGTGACCGCGCTGCGTCCGGCGCTGCTCACCGCCGCCGACGTCAGCGCCGCGATGACGGTGGACCGCGACGTCGTCCGCCCCCGCAACGACAACAACCTGCTCCTGCAGGGCGGGCTGTCCGCGCTGAGCCTGTGCAACGACGGAAAGGCCCCCGGAAACGCGATCGGCGCCAGCGAGACGAACGGCTTCAACGTCAACACCGGCAGCTACCCGAACGTGGCCTCGGCGGTCGCGGGCTTCTACGGTGACGAGGCGGACGCCTACCTCGACGCCGTCCGGGAGGCCGCCGCCAGGTGCGACGATTGGTCCGAGCTACGGGTACCGAAGCTCGGCGACGAGGCGTTCGGCATCTTCGACACCGGACGGCTGTTCGAGTTCGAACTCGCCCTCATCTTCGTCCGACGCGGACAGGTGATTGTCGAGATCGCGGTGGAGGGGAACGGCGGCTACCAGTCCGACGCGATCCAGCTCGCCACCACGGCGGCCAGGCGGATTCCCAAGGGTGGGGCATGACCGACGCGGCCCTGCTGATCGGCACCCCGGACGGCGAGCGGCGGATCACCCCGCAGGAGGTGGTCGTCCGGATCGGCCGGGATCCGCTGTGCCGGATCGTCGTCGACGACCCACGGGTCTCCCGGGAGCACCTGGAGCTGCGTTACCACGCCGGCCGGTGGCGGCTGCGCGACCTGGGCAGCCGGCACGGCACGTGGACGCCGACCGGTCGGGTCTCCGAACTGGAACTGGGGCGGCCGGTGGAGATCCGGCTCGGCGGTGCCGACGGGCCACGGCTCACCCTGCGTCCGGCGGCCACGCCGGCACCGGCACCCTCGCCGCCCCTCGCGCCGGCACCATCGCCGTCGTTCGCGCCGGCACCTGCGACGATGGCCGCCCCGACCGCCGCGTCGAGCCCGGGACCGGGCCTCACGGGTACGTCGGACGGCGCCCCCACCGGGCGGCGGTTCGAGGCGGGACGGCTGCCGTCGGCGACGTACCGGGCGGCGTCGCGTACCCGGATCGGCCGCGCCCCGGACAACAACATCGTCCTGGCCGACCTGCTGGTGTCGCGCCACCACGCGGAACTGCGCCGCACCCCGGCCGGCCTGAGCGTGGTCGACCTCGGCACCCGCAACGGCACGTACGTCAACGGGCAGCGGGTCGACGAGGCCGTTCTGCAGCCCGGCGACCTGCTGTCGTTCGGCCGGCACCAGTTCGTCGTCGACGCCGACGAGCTGCGCGAGTACGTCGACACCGGGCGGGTCTCCCTGCACGCCGACCGGCTCGGTGTGGTCGTGGCCGGGGGCCGACGACTGCTCGACGACGTCAGCTTCGCACTCGACGAGTGCAGTCTGCTCGCCGTGATGGGTCCGAGCGGGGCGGGCAAATCGACTCTGCTGGCCGCGTTGACCGGATACCGTCCGGCGACCGGAGGCACCGTCACCTACCAGGGACGCGACCTGTACGCCGAGTACGACGAGCTGCGGCACCGGATCGGGCTGGTGCCGCAGGACGACATCCTGCACTCGGCGCTGACCGTACGCCGGGCCCTGCGGTACGCCGCCGAGCTGCGGTTCGGCCCCGACGTGACGCGTGCCGAACGGGAGCGGCGGATCGACGAGGTGCTCGGCCAGCTCGGCCTGACCGGCCAGGCGGACCAGCGGATCGACACGCTCTCCGGCGGCCAGCGGAAACGTACCTCGGTCGCGCTGGAACTGCTCACCGAACCGTCACTGCTCTTCCTCGACGAGCCCACCTCCGGACTCGACCCGGCGTTGGACCGGGACGTGATGACAAGTCTGCGGGAACTCGCCGACCGGGGTCGTACCGTCGTGGTGATCACCCACAGTCCGCTGCACCTGGGCGTCTGTGACCAGGTGCTGGTGCTCGGCCGGGGCGGTCGGCTCGCCTACGTCGGGCCTCCGGACGAACTGTTGGGGTTCTTCGGCGCCGACGGGTACGCCGACGTGTTCCAGCGGGTCGCCGACGACCCCGAGGGCTGGGCCGCCCGGTACGCGGCCACCCGGCCACCCCGTTCCGCCGCCGTGGGGGCCCGCCGGCGCCCCGCCCCCCCGCCCCCCCGGGCCCCCCCCCGGCCCGCCCGGGCGGCCCCCCCCCGCCCCCCCCCCCCGCGACCCCCCGCCGGCCCAGCCCGCCCAACCGGCCCGGCAGGGCTGGTGGCGACAGGTGGCGATCCTGACCCGCCGGATGGTCGCGGTCACCCTCGCCGACCGGATGTACGCGGCGCTGCTGCTCGGTCTGCCGCTCGGTCTCGCCGCGCTGCTGCACGTCATCCCCGGCGACGACGGTTTCACCCGGCCGGTCTCGGGACTGACGGCGGAGGCGTCGCAGCTGATCGTCGTACTGGTCATCGGCGGGGTTTTCGTCGGGTTCGCCGGCGGCATCCGGGAGTTGGTCCGGGAGCGGGCCATCTACCGGCGGGAGCGTGCGGTCGGGTTGGCGCCGGGGGCGTACCTCGGTTCGAAGCTGTCGGTGTTCGCGGTGGTGACCGCGATCCAGGCGGCGCTGTTCGTGCTGGTCGGCCTCGCCGGCCGGCCCGGTGCCCGGGAGGCGCTGGTACTGCCGTGGCCGCTGCTGGAACTGGTCGTGGTGGTCTGGATGACCGCGTTGACCGCGACCGTGCTCGGCCTGCTGGTCAGCGCGTACGTCTCCACCGGCGAGCAGACCATGCCGGTGCTGGTCGGGCTGGTGATGGCGCAGTTGGTGCTCTGCGGCGGGCTCTTCCCGGTGGTCGACCGCGTCGGTGTGGAGCAGCTGTCCTGGTTCGCGCCGGCCCGGTGGGGTTACGCCGCCGCGGCGGCCACCGTCGACCTGCGTCCGCTGCTGGCCCAGCCGCCGCAGGAGGCGCTGTGGCGGCACACCGTCGGGGCGTGGTGGTGGGCGATGGGCGTGCTGGTGGTGCAGTGCGTGGTGTTGACGGCCGCCGCCCGGTGGGCCCTGCGGCGCGCCGAACCGGGGCGCTGACCGAGGAAGACGGCAGGGCTGGACGAAGGTTGGAGGATCGGTGCGCCGACGCAGGGAGAACCCGGACGACGTCGCCCGGCGGGAGGGGTGGGCGAGCGCCTGCCAGTTGTACGAGCACCTGTCGGCCGGCGGCGCCCTGCCGGTGCTGCCGCCGGGGGCGGTACGACTGAACCCGGACGAGGTGGCGTACGCCGAGGCGGTGCTCGGCTACGCCCGGTTCTACGGCACGTCGGTGTCGTACCAGGGCAGCAGCACGCTGTTGCTCGGCTCGGCGACGTTCGTGGCGGCCGGGCTGGCCGCGAGCGCGATGATGAACTCGTCGGCGCGGCGGCGGGCCGAGATGTCGGCGGCGGCCCAGTGGCGCGACCACGCGCAGGTCCGGACGCTGCTGACCAGCCAGCGCCTGCTCTGCGACCACCGGGGCCAGTGGTTGAGCTTCTGGCACAACGGCATCGTCGAGTTCCAGGGCGACCTGGCGCAGTGGCTGTTCGTGCTCCGTTACGAGGTCGGTGACCCGATCATGCTGCACGGGCCGGCGGCACCCTGGTTCGCGGTGAGCACCGCCCACCTGGTGTACGGCGGCCAGGGCCTGCACCTGCCGGCGTTGGGCGCGATCGCCTGGTCGGTGGCAGAGGCGGCGACGCAGCAGCGCCGGAGCATCACCGGGGAGATCGTCGACGGGTGATCCGTGGACCGCTGCCGGTGGCGCCGTAGTGCTCAGCACATCAGTGTCCCGGCGTCAGAACGCGACGTGCAACGGATGCCGGGCGACCTACCGCAGGCTCGGCGTCAAGGGAGGCGAACCACCGCCCGATGGGACGTCAGGTACGACATCACGGACTGGTTGGCCTCCCAGCCGTCCGGGAACTTGACCGGTACGTTCAGGTGCACCGGCTCGGTCGACGGATGCGCGTCGAGCAGTTCGCTGATCCCCGCCCGCGCCACCACCACACACGCGTGCCGGTGCCGGGACGCCAACACACACAGCCGCCCCGCCTCCAGGTGGAACGCGGTCGCGTCCCGCCGCCCGGACAGCGGATGCAGCACGATGGTGACGTCGTACTCCCGGCCCTGCAGGCGGTTGGCGGTGTCGACGGTGATCCCCGCACCGGCCCGGCCGAGCCGGGAGCGGATCGCCGCCACCTGGTCGCGGTGCGCCGCCCCGATCGCGATCCGGTCCGCGGTCACCGGCACACCACCGGGCTCCCGTTCCGAGACCGCCACCGCACCCCGTTCCAGGAACCGCAACGCGAGTTTGGCGCAGGCCGCCGCCGCCTCCGAGTCGGTACGCAACGTGTGCCGGGCCGGCAGCTCGTAGAGTGCCCAGCCGGTCGCGGCCGCCAACTCCAGCGCCTCGTCCACCGCCCCACCCCCGAAACCGGAGGTGGTGAACGCCAGCGACCGCTGCTCAGCGGTGGTCCCGGCGGAGAAGCCGGTGAACGGGTAGAACGCCTCGGCCACCACCGGCGCCGCCGGGGCGGGCAGCCGCCACGACACCGGCAGCCGGTGCACCGGCAGCTCCGGGTTGTGGCGCAGCAGCGCGGCCACCGCCGACTGCATCGGATCCCAGGTCAGCCCGAGCCAGCGTTCGGTGTCCACCGTGGAGAACGGATCAAGCTGTCCCGGGTCACCGACGAAGAGTGCCCGGTCGAACCGGCTCGCCACCCGCAGCAGCGCGTCCGAGCGCATCTGGTACGCCTCGTCCACGATCGCCCACGGCCAGCGCCCCTCCGGGACCATCGCCCACTTCGCGGCCGTACCGATGATCACGGAGGACGCGCCGAGGTCGGCGACCTTCGCCGCGACCCGGACCGTCGAATAGTTCTGGATCCGCTCCGAGGCGGAGTAGTCGTTCGCCGACAGCCGGCCGATCGGCAGCTCTGGCTGCGCCTGGGCCAGCCGTTCGATCAGGTCGTCGACCTGCTCGTTCGTCTGGGCGACCACGATCAGCGGCTCGCCCGCCTGGGCCAGCTCCCCGGCCGCCCGCACCACCAGCGTCGACTTCCCGGCCCCCGGCGGCGAGTCGACCACCACCCCCCGGTGCTCCCCGTGGTGCAGGTCGGCGAGGACGGCGGCGACCGCGCGGTCCGCCCGGGCCCCCGGGGGTTCCGTCGCACCGGCCGGATCAGCCCCGGCCCGGGGCGCCACCACCCCCAACGACCGCGTACCCGGCAACACCCAGCGCTGCGGCGGCGACGTTGTCATGCCCACTCCTCCCGGGCGTCGTCGGCGGTCGGCTCGACCGGCTCCTCGTACGCGGTCGGTGGGCCGCCGTGCGTCCACGGTGTCTGCTCCCGGTCCGGGAACTCGCCCGGCGGCATGAACGCGTCGGAGAGCGTCGTGTAGCAGAGCCGGTCCCCCACCTCCGGCACACTGCCCGGTGCCGGGGTCAACGCCCGGCCCAGCCCGCCGGTCAGCTCCAGCACCAGTTCGGTCCCCTCCGACCCGTCCGACGCCGGGTTGACGAACACCACCCGGGCCTTCTGCTGCGGCCGGTCCGGGGAGAAGACCGCCGTCCCCGGAATGATCTGCACCGGGTCGGCGGTCCGGAGCATGATCCGGGGCCGCAGTACCCGCCGTTTGCCGCTGTCGTCGATCCGGTTCGGGTCGGCCAGCACGACGGTGCCGACAAACGCCTCTCCGGTCAGCCGGTGGTCGGCCATCACCAGCGGATCGTCGTACGCCCGCTGGACCGCGTACGACTGCAGGGCCCGTTCCAGCCGGTGCAGTCGGGAGGCGGCGGTGACCGCCCCGTCCCGGCGCGGCTGTGGAAAGCCGACCTCTTCCAGGTACAGGATGAAGTTGGTGAAGGCGTCCCGGTCCTCGGCCCAGCGCTGCTCCACCCGCCCGCCCGCAGGCAGCGCCCGCAGCAGGCCCAGCCCCTGCCACATCAGCCGCCAGGTCGGTTCGAGCTGCGACCGCAGCGCCTCGGCCAGTACGTCCGCGGCCCGCGCCTGACGTGCCGGGTCGCCGGCCGCCTCCTCGTACCCGGCGATCGCCGGCGCCAGGATCTCGTTGTCGAACGTCGGGTCGGTCAGCGGCCCGGCCGGCGGCCAGCTCACCGGATCCTCGGCGAGCGCCGCCGCCTCCGCCCCGGTCAGCCCCGGCGGCGGGTCGATCCAGCCGAGCAGCGCGGCGAGGTGCGCGTCCTCCAGCGGGGACTGCCCGGTCGCCCAGTGCATCGTCAACGCCTCGGTCAACCCGAGCAGC
Organism: Plantactinospora sonchi; assembly: GCF_036422035.1. NCBI lineage: Bacteria > Bacillati > Actinomycetota > Actinomycetes > Micromonosporales > Micromonosporaceae > Plantactinospora > Plantactinospora sonchi. Next base: position 133,511 of record NZ_JAZGQK010000010.1, on the reverse strand, counting down.
AGGCAGGAGCCGGGATGTTCGGCCCGGTCGGCGAGGAACGTCAGCCAACGCCCGAGCTCCGGCACCGCCGGATGCACCGGATAGTCCCCGTCGGTACGCCGGAACCGGGTCGACCGGCCGAACAGCCGGACGAACTGGATCCCGGCCGAGTTCGGCACCACCACCTGCGGCGCGTCGACGTACCGGTGTCGGACCTCCTTGCCCCGGTTGACCGCGACCGCCTCGGCGACGCCCCGGAAGCTCGTCAGGTACGGCAGGACGATCCCGGCCAGCTCGGCGGCGAAACCGAACCGCTGGTCACGGTTGCGCGGCTGCGGCACGAAGAGCAGCCTCGGGTCGGCCGGGTCGGTGCCGACCAGCGCGGCGAGCGGGGCGTTCGCCTCACCGGCCATGCTCAACGGGATGACCACCAGCGGCCGGGTGCCCAGGTGCAGGTGCCGGACCGTGGTGATCCGCTGGGCACGTCCGGCCGCGACCGCCTCGGCCCGGGCCAGCGCGGTCAACGTACTCACCTCGGGCCTCCGGGACGGCCCACCGGACGCGTACTCACGACGGTGACCCGGCCAGGACCTCGGCGCGCAGCCGGGCGGCGGCCTTCAGCAGCGCGGCGGCCTCCTCCTGCTCCTCGGCCGGGGTCAGCCGGTCGCCGGCCAGCCCGAGCACGGTCTCCACGTGCTCGATCCCGCCGAGCGCCTCCCGGGTCGACGGGCCGAGCGCCGCCGTGCAGCCGCGCGCCTCGTCCCGGCAGAAGTAGGCCAGCTCGCAGACGGCCAGGCAGTCCGGCGCGTAGCGGGCCTCGATCACCTGCAACGCGCTGACGATCGCCGCCGGCTCCCGGGTCGGCACCCCGGCCGCGTCCGGCGCCAGGTCGAAGCTGAGGTCCGCCGGCAACGCCGCCAGCAGCTGGTCGACCCTGGTCATCCGGCTCAGCTGCCGCCGCAGCACGGCCAACTGCTTGCGTACGTCGACCAGCACCGCCGTCGGCTGGTTGGAGAAGTCGCGCGGGCAGACCAGGATCACGTCGTGCGAGACGATCTCCGGGTCGAATCCGGCCCCGGCCAGCAGTTCCCGCATCGCCAGCACGTAGACCGCCGACTGGATCGCCGCCGCCGAGACCTTGCCCGCGTCGGCCTGCCCGTCCACCACCGCGAACGACTTGATCTCGACGACGTGGAACCGGCCGTTGGCCTGGAAGGCGATCAGGTCCGGTTCCAGGTAGACCGACTGCCCGGCGACGTCGATCCGGAGCAGCGGATGGTCGAAGAGGGTGCCGGCGTCGTCGGCCCCGGCGGCGGCCCGGATCAGCAGGGCCCGGGAGCGGGCGTACCGGACCTCGGCAGACTCCTTCTCCCGGCCGGTCACCGACTCCAGGTCGTCGTACGACACCTCGGGGATCGGCAGTCCGAGCCGGTCCCGGAGCAGGGCCAGCAGTTCGGCGGCACCGCTCGCCTTCACCTGCGCCTCGAACGCGTTGCCCCGGGCGATGGCGAAACCGGACTGGCCGAACCGGGCCGGGAAGTCGACGTACGCGGCCAGCCGCTGCTTGTCCACCCCCGCACAGTCGAGTACGGCACGTCGGGCGCAGCCGGGATTACGGGTCAACGCCGCGATGGTCCGGGCGTTGTGCCGCTTCGCCGTCGTACCGCCCCGGATCGCGGCCAGCCGCTCGGCGGTACCCACTCCGGTGCTGGTGATGCTGCTCGTCATGCCGTCCTCGTCTCCCTGACCCGGTCCAGCGTGTGGCCGAAGAGCCGCGCGACGTCGTCGAGTTGGCGGCGGGCCCGGTCGGCTGCCGCCGCCCGCTGTGCCCGGTCGGCCTCGGCGTGCACCTCGCGCTCGTGCTCGGCAGCTTCGATGATCACCCGGGTGTCCACTGTGCCGGGTATCTGCCCGGCCGACGCGCCGGGGATGTTGGTGGCGAACCGCCACAGCAGGCGGGTCACCTGGGCGTTCGGCTGCGGCAGCCGGGCCGCCCGTTCGGCGATCCGGACCGCCGCGGTGAGGAAGTCGACCCGGGGACTGAGCGGGCCGACGATCCGCCGTTCCAGCGGCCAGGTCGAGACGGCGAAGAGGCCGCGCGCCGGCGTCAGGTGGTCGGCGGTCAGCGCGGAACAGAGATAGTACGGCCGCGAGTGCCGGGCGGTCTCGTACGACCGCTTCTCGTCCCGGCGCAGGTGGGTGAGGCGGGCCGGGGCCAGCGCCTGGCCTTCCCCGTCGAGGAACGCCTCGTGCACGTCGGCGATCAGTTTCGACGCGGCCGGTACGCAGAGCAGGGTCAACGCGTGGTGCACCTGCTCCCGGACCGGCAGCAGCGATCCGCCCGCCCGACCCGACTGCTCCGGCGCTCCCACCCGGCCCGGCTGCCGGGGGACCGTCGCCCCGGCCGGGCCCGGCCGCTCGGCTACGCCGGCTCGGCGTGGCGGCTCGGACGGTGCCGTTGCCGGGGCGACGGGCGACGCCGACCCGTCGTCGCCGGTCGTCTCGTCGGTGAGGTCGGCGATGGCCTGCTCCCAGGCGCGTTCGGCGGCCCGCAACTCGGCCCGGAGCGCCCGGGTACGCGGATTGTCCCGCGCCACCACCGAGCGACGAATCTCCGCCCGGAGGGCGTCGATCCGCCGTTCGAGCACCTCCACGGACTCCGCCATGAGGCGTGAGCGTACAAGTTCCAGTCTTTTCCAGCAAAGACCCGTATATGTCCGCGTGTCGGGGCTTGAGAATTCCCGACGCCCCGGATAGACCGCCTCAACTACGCTGCCGGACCATGTGGAAGAAAGCCTCTGCCGTGCTGGTGACGGTCCTGCTCGACACCGGCCTCGCCGGCTGCACCTCCGACGACAAGGCCGACGGGCCGGCCCCCGCCATCTCGGTGTTCCTGGCCGGAGACGTGACCGAGCAGCAGAAGCAGGCGATCGAGACGAGGTTGCGCGCCGTACCGGGCGCGGTGGAGGTCACCCTCAGCACGCGGGAACAGGCGTACCAGCGGTTCAAGGAACTCTTCAAGGACCAGCCGGAACTGCTCGCCCAGGTCAACCCGGAGTCGCTGCCGGAATCCCTGGTGCTGACCGTACGTGACCGGGACGCCTTCGACCGTGCCGCCGCCAGCCCGCTCCGCACCGAACTCGGACAACTGCCGGGCGTGGACGACGTGGTCTTTCCCGGCAAGCCCGGCGACGGGGCGGTCAGCGAGTGTGTGACCGACCTCCCGCCGCTGGAGGGCGTCACGCCGAACGAGATCTGGGTGGCGCTGGCCGACAGTGCCGACGAGACGCAGCAGCAGGTCGTCGTGGCGAAGCTGGAGGCCTTCCCCGGGGTGACCGACGTGGTACGGGAAACCCGCGACCAGGCCGCCGAGGGGTTCCAGAAGCGGTACGGGCTGGATTCCGACAAGCTCGCGGAACTCGCGAAGCTCCGTCCCGAACTGGTCAAGCCGCGACTGCGGGTCACGTTGGCCGACGCCGCCGCCGTCGCACAGGTCACCACATCCGACCTCGACGACGAACTGTGCCGCACCCCGTGGGTCGAGCGGGTGCTCATCCCGCCCCGCTAGCGTCGCGACCCAGCAAACCGGACCAATGTCGACGGCACTGGACGGATCATGTCGAGCCTGTCGCCCCGGGGATGTCCGCGACCGCCGCGACCGCCCGCCCGCCGGCCTCGCCGACGTGCCGGGCCGTACGTCAGGGACGGTAGTCCACGTCCCGGCGGCCCCACCGGCCGGGAATGTTGCTCAGCCGCACCCGGCCCAGCTCACGCGGCACCTCGGGGTCGACCGCGAGTTCGTCGCCGGACGAGTTCAGCCCGAGCACGATCCGCAGCAGCAACAGCGGCGCTCCGGTCGACCACGCCTGCGGACTGCAGGCGGTCGGGTATTCGACCGGGGCGTCGGTCGTCTTCCGGTCGTACCCGGCGAACGCCTCCGGCAGCCGCCCGCCGAAGTGCGCCGCCGCCTCGAAGATGTCGCGCGCGATCCGGGCCGCCTCCGCCCGGTATCCGTACCGGCGCAGGCCCCAGGCGATGAACGAGTTGTCGAACGGCCACACCGTGCCGGTGTGGTAGCCGATCGGGTTGTACCGGCCCTCGTGCTCGGCGAGCGTGCGGATCCCCCACCCGGAGTGCAGACGCGGGCCCATCAGGTGCCCGACCACGGCGTCCGCCTTCTCCCCGTCGACGATGCCGCTCCACAGCAGGTGGCCGATGTTGGAGGAGAGCGCGTCGACCTGTTCGCCGTCCGGGCCCAGCGCCAGGGCGTAGTAGCCCTCGTCGGCGATCCAGAAGTCCCGGTTGAACCGCTGCTTCAGCTCCTCCGCCGACCGTTCCAGCTCGTCCGCGTACGCCGGGTCGTCCCACACCTCGCGGGCCAGCCGGGCGGCACGCAGTTTGGCGTCGTACGCGTACCCCTGCAGTTCACAGGTGGCGCGGGGCAGGCCGGGCAGTCGCCCGTCCCGGTAGCTGATCGCGTTCGGGGAGTCCTTCCAGCACTGGTTCACCAGTCCGGTCCGCTCGTTGCGGGCCTGGTAGCTGACGTAGCCGTTGCCGAGCAGGTCGCCGTACTCGTCGATCCAGGCCAGCGCGGCCCGGGTCTGCGGCTCCAGCAGTCGTACCAGGTCCCGGTCCCCGGTCCACGCCTCGTACTCGTCGAGCAGGACGACGAACAGCGGGGTGGAGTCCGACGAGCCGAAGTACGGCGTGTGCGGCTGCTCGGCGAAGGCCGCGGTGGTGCCGTACCGGATCTCGTGCAGGATCTTCCCCGGCTCGGCGTCCCGGAAGTTGTCCAACGCCACCGCCTGCGCCCGGGCCAGCACCCGCAGCGTCGAGGCCGCCAGGTGTGGCGCGTAGGCGAGGGTCTGCAACGAGGTCAGGATGCTGTCCCGGCCGAAGACGCTCATGAACCAGGGCAGGCCGGCGGCCGGCACCCGGTACTCCGGGTCGTAATCCGTCAACGCCGCCTGTCCGGTCAGCGGACGGAACCGGAGCGCGGCCAGGTCGACCAGGCTCCGCTGGTAGGTGACCTCGAAATCGTCGTGGTCGCACTCCAGCCCGGGCATCTCGTCGAGCCACGCCTGCAGCTCGCTCACCAGCTTCGGACGCTCCCGCCGGGCCTGGCCCTGCAGAATCGTCCGGATGTCGCGGCCGTCCTCACCGACGGTTTCCACGTGCAGGTGGGTCGTCCACCGCCCGTCCGGCTCGACGTGCACCCGGAAGGTGAAACCCTTCTCGTCGACCTCCACCGGACCGGTCGCCGAGATGACGGTGGAACGGGCGTACATGTCGCGCCGGTAGTGGAAGGTCAGCCGGCCGACACCGACCTCGGTGGAGCAGTCCCCCAGCTTCGGTTCGACGTTCTTCACCTCGAAGAGGTCGGCGAAGTCGCAGCCGGCTTCGACCCGGATCGTCAGATCGACCGGGTCGACGCCGTGGTTCAGCACGGTCAGCCACTCGCACATGCTGCGGGTGATATCGCGCTGGCGGATGACCGACACCTCGGACTCCACGTAGAGCGTCGGCTCACCGGGCACCAGGAAGAACGTCGCCTCGAAGTAGTGCGGCTGGTCCACCGACAGCATGGTGAGCGGTTCGCCGTCGATGGTGAGGATCCAGGTGGAGAGGTGCCGGATGTCGAGCGTGAACAGGCCGGTCGGGAACGACCGCGACGGTTCGATGTCGCCGTTGGCGGCACTGACCAGGAACATGTTGCCGTCGAGGATGCGTACCGCGTCGGAGCTCATCGCCGGTGCCTCCGCACGAACTCACGGGGGTGATCGGCGTCGGGGGCGCCGGCGACGAGGTTGGGGATCAGCCAGAACTGGAGGAACTTGGCCGGCGTCCCGTACACCACGAGCCGCTGCCCGGTCCAGGCCTCGACCAGCGTCATCCGGCCGTTGATCATGTCGAGGAGAATCGGCCGGCCGACCTGCACGACCGTGTCGGCGGGGTGTTGCCCCGCTCGGGCGTCGATCCGACCGTCGTCGAACGTGACGAGCCAGTACTCGATGTCCTCACCGTCGCGCTGCCGGTAGTCCCGTCCTTCGGTCACCTCGAACCGGATCCCGCCGGTGACGCCGTTGAGTCGGGGCTCGACGCCACACCGGGCGACCCTGGCGAAGAACGCCGGGATGTCCTCCTCCCTGTCGCCGCGATGACCCACCCACACCCCTCCCGTCCCGAACGTCTGGTTCTCGACCACGGACCGGCTCCGTCCGGCGGAGCAGGTCGCGGTCACCCGGCGACCTGATCGGCTCTCCGTCCGCGAGCGGAGCAGATGGCGGTTACCCGGCGACCCGTCCGGGAAACGGCGGTGCCGGTTGCCGACCGGACATGGATAATCGACTTCTGTCAATCACTCGGGGATCACCGGAGGCTCAGATGGCGATCCGTACCCTCCTGGCGGCGGTGCTCACCATGGCCGGCACCGTCCCGGCCGGCACCGCCGCCGACACCACCCCGCCGACGGTGCCGGGTCCCCCGGTCGCCACCCAGGTCACCGAAACCTCGGCCCTGCTCACCTGGCGACCCTCCACCGACGACACCGGCGTCACCGGGTACGAGATTTGGTACCAGCGCCCCGACGACACCGGCTTCCACAACAACACGCCCGTGCCGTCGTACCGGTTCACCGGGCTGACCCCGGACACCACGTACACCTGGGTCGTCCGTGCCTCCGACGGCCGCGACCAGAGCGGCTTCTCGGCCCCGGTGACCTTCCGCACCGACCCGGCGCCCCAGGAGTCGGAACCGCCGACCGCGCCGGGTGCCCCGGTGGTCACCGAGATCACCGGCAGCAGCCTCGGACTGACCTGGGTTCCCTCCACCGACAACGCCTCGGCGCCGACCTACCTGGTCCACGCCCGCGCGGAGGGCATCGGGCACACCACCGTCGTCGGCGCCGACGACCGGACCTCCACCCAGGTCACCAACCTGATCCCGGACCTCAGCTACGACCTGCACGTGGTCGCCCGGGACGTCTCCGGCAACGTCTCCGCGCCCTCGCCGACCGTCCGCCAGCGGATCGCCAGCGACCCCACCGCCGACTGTCGGGTCACGTTCCAGCCGGCGGCCGCCGGTCAACCGCCGACCCTGTGGATCACCAACACCGGCCCGGTCGCCCTGCCGGCCTGGTCGTCCCGGTTCCGCTTCAGCGGCGGCCAGCGGCTCTGGGACGCCGGGTACAACTGGGCACAGTACGACCGGGACGTGGTGCTCTGGTGGTCCGGCTGGAGCGACCAGTTCAGCGTCGGCGAGTCCGTGCCGGTGGCGCTCCACCTGAGCGCCGGCACCCTGGACGCCCCGCCCAACGACGTCACCCTCAACGGCGTCCCCTGCACCGTCGGCTGACGCGGTGGCGGGCGCGGGTCACCCCCCGGCACCCCGGTCGGGTGGCAGATGCGTCCAGCGGAACCGGGCACCGGGGACCGGCCCCGGACCTTTCGGCTGAGACGTCGTCAGCCGGGAATCGTCCGGCCGGTCGGCGACGAGCGGCCGTCGGCGGCCCCGGATCGCCGTCACGGCGGCCACGGAGGTCACCACCAGCAGCAGCGCCGGAAGCATCCAGAGCGTCCGGTTCAGCCGGTCGGCCCGCGCGTCGGCACAGTGCCGGACGATCCGTTCCCGGGAGCCGTCGGCGTACAGCCGCGGGTCGATCCTGGGACGCAGCACGCTCCCGCAGCCCACCTTCCCCTCGTGCTCACCCAGCCGAGCCGAGACCGGTAGGATCAGCATCAGCCCGACCAGCGCCGTACCGACGAGGGTGGTGACGATCAGGGCGTACCAGGGAGAGCGACCGGCCCGACGTCGTCCGGAATCGATGACCATCGGCCGATTCTAGGGACTGTCAGCCCACGGTGTGCGCGTCGAGCGGGGCCGGGCTGCCGGCGGCCAGGTGCTCGCGGGCGTACGCCAGCGCCGCCCGCAGATCCTCCTCCCGGTCGGCGCGGCTGCGGGCCCGCCGGGTGGAGACCTCCAGGGCGACCGAGCCGGTGAAGCCGCGTCCGGCCAGCGAGGCGAGCAGCTCACCGCAGGGCTGGGTGCCCCGGCCGGGCACCAGGTGCTCGTCCCGGCCCTCGCCGGTGCCGTCCCCCAGGTGTACGTGGGCCAGCCCGCTCCCCATCCGGTCGGCCATCGCCAACACGTCGGTCTGGGCGGCGGCGCAGTGCGAGATGTCCAGGGTGTAGGCGTCGTAGCCGGTGTCGGTCGGATCCCAGCCCGGCTGGTACGGCACGAACTTCCGACCGGCCATCCGGACCGGGTACATGTTCTCCACCGCGAACCGGACGCCGGTGTGCCCGGCCGCCAGCCTGTCCAGCCCGTCGACGAACGACCGGGCGTAGTCGCGCTGCCAGGTGAACGGCGGATGCACGACCACGGTCGGCGCCTCCAGGGACTCGGCCAGGATCGCCGAGCGACGCAGCCGCTCCCACGGGTCGGAACTCCAGACCCGCTGGGTGACCAGCAGGCAGGGCGAGTGCACCGAGAGCACCGGCACGCCGTAGTGCTTCGCCAGCCCGCGCAGCGCCCCGGCGTCCTGGCTGACCGCGTCGGTCCAGACCATCACCTCGACGCCGTCGTAGCCGAGCGCCGCCGCCAGTTCGAAGGCGGCCGCCGTCGGCTCGGGAAAGACCGAGGAGCTGGACAGCAGTACGCGGGTGGTCACGTACTTCAGGGTAGCCCGCTCTGGCCCGTACCACCCGGGACGAGTCGCCGCATATCGGCCATCATGTCCCGAAGCAGCAGTTCAACGCGGTCACCGAAGAATCCGCCGGCGGTCAGGAGGCCGGCTCCAGCTGGTCCAGCCGGCGCAGGATGACACCCTCCCGCAGCGCCCACGGGCAGATGTCCACGGTCTCCACCCCGAGCCGCCGCATCACCGCCTCGGCGACGATCGCCCCGGCCAGCAACTGGTGGGCCCGGCGGGCGCTGACCCCCTCCAACTCGGCCAGCTTGTTCGGCGGAATGTGCCGGATGAAGCCGATCACCTGGCGCAGGCCGGTCTGGGTGAGGCTGCGCCGTGCCCAGAGCCCGGCCGCCGACGGCGCCGCCCCGGCCAGCCGGGCCAGGGTCCGGAAGGTCTTGCTGGTCGCGGCGACCCGGTCCCACTCGATCCCCGCCATGTCGTCGATCACCGGGCCGAGCACGCTCTGCACGTACTCCTCCAGGGCGGTGACCGTCTGGGTGGACGGGGTCGCCCCGCTGTCCGGCCCGACCCCCAGCCATTCCCGGGTCAGCCGACCGGCGCCGAGCGGCAGCGAGAGGGCGAACTCCGGCACCTCGTCGATCCCGGCCGCCATCTCCAGCGAGCCGCCACCGATGTCCAGCACCAGCAGTCGCCCCGCCGACCAGCCGAACCACCGCCGTACGGCGAGGAAGGTCATCCGGGCCTCGTCGGCACCGGAGAGCACCTCGAGGCGTACGCCGGTCTCCTTCCGGACCCGGGCCAGCACCTCCGGCGCGTTGGTGGCGTCCCGGACCGCCGAGGTCGCGAAGGCCAGTACGTCGTCGGCGGTCAGCCGGACCGCCGACATCTTCGCCTCGTTCACCGCTGCCACCAGCGCGTCCGCTCCTTCTCTGCTCAGCGCCCCGTCCCGGCCGATCTGTTCGGCGAGCCGGAGCACCGCCTTTTCCGAATGGGCCGGCCAGGGGTGGGCCCCCCGGTGGGCGTCGACCACCAACAGGTGCACCGTGTTGGAGCCGACATCTAGTACGCCGAGTCGCATGAGTTGCACCCTAGACGCAGGTCGGAAGCGGGTCGCGGGCGTACGCTGACCAGGTGGCAGCACGCAACCAGCTCCGGATCATCGTCGACGACCCCGCCGACCCGCGCAGCCGGGAGGTCCCCCTGGACTTCCCTCGGGAGTGGATCGAGTTCCCCGACCCGGCCGATCCCGAGCACCTGATCCGCGCCGACCTGACCTGGCTCCTGTCCCGCTGGACGTGTGTGTTCGGCCAGGCCTGCCACGGCATCATCGCCGGCCGTGCCGCCGACGGTTGCTGCTCGCACGGCGCCTTCTTCACCGACGCGGACGACGAGAAGCGGGTCCGGGCGGCGGTGAAGCGGCTCACCCCGCAGACCTGGCAGCACTACCGGCGTGGCTTCAAGAACTACACCGAGATGGACTCGGTCGACGGCGAGTCGCCGGCCCGGCGTACGGCGACCCGGGCCGAGGACGCCCCCTGTGTGTTCCTCAACGACGCCGACTTCCCCGGCGGCGGCGGCTGCGCACTGCACGCCCAGGCGCTGCGGGACGGGGTGCACCCACTGGAGTACAAGCCGGACGTCTGTTGGCAGCTGCCGGTCCGTCGGGACCAGGACTGGGTGAAGCGTCCGGACGGGACGAAGGTGCTGGTCTCCACACTGGGCGAGTTCGACCGGCGGGGCTGGGGCGCGGGCGGGCACGACCTCGACTGGTGGTGCACGTCGTCGCCGGAGGCACACGTCGGCACCGACCCGATGTACGTCTCGTACGAGCCGGAGCTGACCGCGTTGGTCGGCAAGGCCGCGTACGCGAAACTCGCCGAGATCTGCGGGGAGCGGGCCCGGCGCGGCCTGGTCGCGACGCACCCGGCGACGGCCGAGGCCGAGCCGGTGACCACGCACCGCGAGGAGGGCGGCCGGGAGCCGGCCAGCCCGAAGGCCGCCGCCGCCGGCCGACCCGCCGCACAGCGCAGCGCCGGCTCCGGCCACTGACCCCCGGTCCGACCAGCGGGCCGGCAGCCCGGCCCACGACCGCCCGGCGGGTCGCGGCCACCCCGACGGGCCGGCCACGCGGCGGGGCCGACGGCCACTCGGCGGGCCTACGACCGCCCGACGGCCTACGCGGGCCATCGGGCGGGCCGACAGCCGGCGACAGTGGCGTGCGGCCTACGGCTCGAACTTGTAGCCGAGACCGCGGACGGTGACGATGAACCTCGGCGCGGACGGCTCCGGCTCGACCTTCGAACGCAGCCGCTTCACGTGCACGTCCAGGGTCTTGGTGTCCCCGACGTAGTCGGCACCCCAGACCCGGTCGATCAGCTGACCCCGGGTGAGCACCCGCCCGGCGTTGCGGAGCAGCAGCTCCAGCAGCTCGAACTCCTTCAGCGGCAGCTGCACCGGCGCGCCGTCGACGGTCACCACGTGCCGTTCGATGTCCATCCGGACCGGGCCGGCGGCCAGGGTCGGGGTGCTGACCTCGACGGCCTCGTTGCCCCGCCGCCGGAGTACGGCCCGGACCCGGGCGACCAGCTCACGCGGCGAGTACGGCTTCGTGACGTAGTCGTCGGCGCCGATCTCCAGCCCGACCACCTTGTCGATCTCGCTGTCCCGGGCGGTGACCATGATGATCGGCACCTGGGAACGCTGGCGGAGCTGACGGCACACCTCGGTACCGGACATCTCCGGCAGCATCAGGTCGAGCAGCACGATGTCCGCGCCGGTACGGTCGAACTCGGTCAACGCGTCGGTGCCGGTCGCCGCGGCCGAGACCTCGAATCCCTCCTTGCGCAGCAGGTAGGAGAGGGCGTCGGAAAACGACTCCTCATCCTCGACCACGAGTACCCGGGCCACGGACTTTCCTCTCTCTGTCGATCCGTACGTCGGACTATCCGACCGGATCGGTCTCGATCTCAACTGACGGGGCTGGCGGCAGGAAGGCGTCCGGTGGACGGGCCGGCAGCCGCAGGGTGAACGTGGAGCCACCACCAAGAGTGCTGGACACCTCGACCCGACCGCCATGGTTGGTGGCGATGTGTTTCACGATCGCCAGGCCGAGCCCGGTGCCGCCGGTCTGCCGCGACCGGGCCTGGTCGGCCCGGTAGAAGCGTTCGAAGATCCGGCCCACGTCGTCGGGGGCGATGCCGATGCCCTGGTCGGTGACGGCGATCTCGATGTGGTCCTCGCTACGGCGTACCGCGACGCTGACCTCCGTACGCTCGCCGGAGTAGGCGATCGCGTTCTCCACCAGGTTGCTGACCGCGGTGGCGATCTGTCCGTCGCTGCCGTAGACGGTCAGGTCCCGCTCGCCGTCGACGACCACGGTGATGCCCCGGGCGCTGGCGGCGGTCCGGGTCCGGTCCAGCACCTCGGCCATCACCCAGTCCAGGGCGACCGGGTCGGGGTCGGGCAGCGGCTCGGCGCCCTGCAGCCGGGTCAGTTCGAGCAGCTCGTTGACGAGCTTGCCGAGCCGGGTCGACTCGTGTTGGATCCGCTCGGCGAACCGGCGGGCCGCCGCCATGTCCTCCGACGGGTCCAGTGCGCCGTTTCCGGCGGTCTGGTCGGTGGCGTCCAGCAACGCCTCGGCGAGCAGTTGCAGCGCGCCGATCGGGGTCTTCAGCTCGTGGCTGACGTTGGCCACGAAGTCCCGGCGTACCCGGGCGACCCGGTGCGACTCGGTCACGTCGGCCGCCTCGACAGCGACATAGCCGGAGCCGAGCCCCATCGCCCGCAGGTGCACGCCGAGCGGGTCCTGCATGCCCCCGTCGCGGCCCCGGGGCAGGTCCAGTTCCACCTCGCGGCGTACGCCGGTACGGCGTACCTGGCCGGCCAGGGTGCGGATGATCGGATGCGCGGCGACCGTACCCGGGGTGGCGCCGACCCGGAGCAGCCCCATCGCCCGGGCGGCCGGATTGACCAGCACCGGGACATCCTGGGCGTCCAGGACGACAACGCCGACCCGCAGCGAGTCAAGGCTCTTCCGGCCGAGACCGGACAGCCCGCCGGCCTGCTCCTCGTTGCCTATCGCCGGCCTCCTGTTACGTGTGTCGCCCGCAGGACCGACCTGCCGGAGGGCGTCGGGTCGGGACCGGAGCACTCCGGTGTCGTGGGACCGGATCCGCCTGTTGAGCCGGTGCCGGAACGGGCCGAAGAACAGGCCGAGCCCGAGTCCTCCGACGACGCCCGCCACCACCCCCCAGTCCACGCGGCGATCGTAGGGTCATCGTTAACCTATCGACCAGGCAAAATTGGGCGAATCACGCGGCCATCCGCGAATGTTCACCGTCCGGCCGAGTGCCGTTCACCGATGTTCACCTCGGAGCCGCCGCATCGCCCTACCTTTGTCGGGACCAATCGTTCATCCGTGCCCCGCCGGACCGGCCCACCCGCCGGCCCGGCCGGTGGTACGCCGGTCGCCACGCGGCGAACTGACCAGCAGGACGTGATCATGCGCGACGAATTCCGGATCGATCTGAACATCGTGAGCCAGCTCCTGGTCGACATGGCGGAGGCCATCCAGGTGGCGATGCGCCAGGCAACCAAGGCACTGCTCACCGCCGACCGGAGGGCCGCCGAGGGGGTGATCGCCCGGGACGCGGAGATCGACTCGATCTTCCGGCAGGTCGAGGAGCGGGTCTGCGACCTGCTGGCCCGGCAGGCGCCGGTCGCCTCCGACCTGCGCGCCCTGATCACCGCCCTGCACGTCGCCGCCGACCTGGAGCGGATGGGTGACCTCGCCGACCACGTGGCGAAGACGGCGGTCCGCCGGCACCCGTCGCCGGCCGTACCGGCCGAACTGCGCGGGGTCTTCACCGAGATGTCCGGCGTGGCGGACCGGATCGCCAACAAGATCGGCAAGGTGCTCTCCAAGCCCGACGCCACCCTCGCCGCCGAACTGGAGCAGGACGACGACGCCATGGACGAGCTGCACCGGCAGCTCTTCGGGATCCTGCTCGACGACGAGTGGCCGTACGGGGTGGAGACCGCGATCGACGCGACCCTGCTCGGCCGCTTCTACGAGCGGTACGCCGACCACGCGGTGAACGCCGGCCGCCGGGTCGTCTACCTGGTGACCGGCGAAACCGTCTGAGGTGTCAGGAAGGGCCCCTTGTTATACAGAAAGCGATAACAAGGGGCCCTTCCTTACAAGGGTCAGCGGCCCTGGTTGGCGACCGCCGCGGCGGCCTCCCTGGCCGCCTCCGGGTCGAGGTACGCCCCGCCGGTGACCAGCGGACGCAGCGACGCGTCGAGGTCGTACCGCAGCGGGATGCCGGTCGGGATGTTCAGCTTGGCGATCGCCTCGTCGGAGACGTCGTCGAGGTGCTTGACCAGTGCGCGCAGCGAGTTGCCGTGCGCGGCGACCAGGACCGTCCGGCCGGCGAGGATGTCCGGCACGATCGAGTCGTACCAGTACGGCAGCATCCGGTCGACCACGTCCTTGAGGCACTCCGTCCGGGGCATCAGCTCGGGCGGGAGCAGGGCGTAGCGCGGGTCCCCGGCCTGGGACCACTCGTCGCCGTCGGCGATCGGCGGCGGCGGGGTGTCGTACGACCGGCGCCAGAGCATGAACTGCTCCTCGCCGTACTCGTCGAGGGTCTGCTTCTTGTTCTTGCCCTGCAGGGCGCCGTAGTGCCGCTCGTTGAGCCGCCAGGAGCGGCGGACCGCGATCCAGTGCCGGTCGGCGGCGTTGAGCGCCAGTTCGCCGGTACGGATCGCCCGGCGCAGCACGCTGGTGTGCATCACGTCGGGCAGCAGGTTGTGTTCGCGCAGCAGTTCGCCGCCGCGCCGGGCTTCGGCCTCGCCCTTGGCCGTCAGGTCCACGTCGACCCAGCCAGTGAAGAGGTTCTTCGCGTTCCAGTCGCTCTCGCCGTGCCGGAGCAGCACCAACGTGCCCACCGTGGCACCCTCGCCCGCCACCGGTGCGCCCTCCGGCCCAGTCCTCGTGCTCCTACTCATGGCCTTCATCCTGCCGGACCGGCCGGTGCGACATGCGGCGACCCTGGGTGACGACCGACACGTGGAAAACCGGGTGACCAGCGCCAGTGGCCTTGGCAAGCTTCGTAAGGCACTCAAGTGCTCAAGGTCATTACGCGGTACGGGGGGCACCAGGTGCGGACGGTCCAGAACTGGTTCCGGGACACGACGGGCGGATTACCGAGGACGTTCTGGTATCTCTGGGCCGGCACCCTGGTCAACCGCCTCGGCTCCTTCGTCGTGATCTTCCTGGCCATCTACCTGACCCAGGTGCGGGGCTTCTCCGAGTTCGAGACGGGTGTGGTGCTCGGCCTCTGGGGTGCCGGCGGCGCGGTCGGCACGCTGACCGGCGGTGTCCTGGCCGACCGCTGGGGACGGCGGCCCACCCTGCTCACCGCCCACCTCGGGGCGGCCACCATGATGCTGGCACTCGGGCTGGCCCGGCCGCTGTGGCTGGTCGCCCTCGGGGCACTGCTGCTCGGCGTCTTCGCCGAGGGAGCCCGGCCGGCCTTCGGCGCGATGATGATCGACGTCGTGCCGCAAACCGACCGGCTGCGCGCCTTCACCCTCAACTACTGGGCGATCAACCTGGGCTTCGCCTCCGCGGCGGTCCTGGCCGGGCTGGCCGCCGAGGCGAGCTACCTGCTGCTCTTCGTGGTCGACGCGGCGACCACGCTCGGCACCGCCGCCATCATCTTCCTGAAGGTCGGCGAGACCCGGCAGCGCCGGGACGTCCGCCCCGGCGCCAACCAGCCGGACGGCGCCGCGCCGCACCGGGGCGGGTTGCGGGTCGCCCTGACCGACCGGGTGTTCGTCGGCTTCGTGATGGTGAACGTGCTGCTCGCACTGATCTTCATGCAGCACACCTCGATGCTGCCGATCGCGATGGGGCAGGACGGGCTGTCGCCGTCGACCTACGGCACGGTGATCGCGGTTAACGGGGTGCTGATCGTCGTCGGCCAGCTCTTCATCCCCCGGCTGATCGCGGGGCGCGGTCGCTCGAACGTACTGGCGCTGGCCGCGGTCCTGGTCGGGCTCGGCTTCGGGCTGACCGCCTTCGCCGACGGGGCGTGGTTCTACGCGCTCACCGTGGTGATCTGGACCCTCGGCGAGATGCTGAACTCCCCGTCCAACTCGACGCTGATCGCCGAGCTGTCGCCGTCCACGCTGCGCGGCCGCTACCAGGGGCTCTTCTCGCTCTCCTGGTCGGTGGCGGCCTTCGGAGCGCCGGTGGCCGGCGGTTTCGTCCGGGAGCAGTTCGGCAACTCGACGCTCTGGTTCGGCTGCGCGGGGATCGCCGCCGTGGCCGCCGTCGCCCACCTCGTCTCCGGTCCGGCCCGGGAGCGCCGGTCCGGCGACCTGCGGGCCCACGAGTCGGCGTACGTCGAGGCGGCCGCGCCCCGGACCACCGGCGGGCAGCGGACCCCGGACGCCGCACCGGCAAACGCCTGAAGCCCTCGTACCCGGGTCTTCCCGGATCGACATTGACGATGATTACGTAATTACGTAATCTTCGATACATGGGGTTGGAGGAACGGGTCGCCGAGCTGGAACACCAGCTCGACACGCGGGTCGCCGAGCTGGAACGCCGGCTCGCGGCGATCGAGCAACGGGCCGAGCCCGGGGCGCCGGACCGCGCCGGCCGCCGCCCGGACCAGGACTTCTGGGCCCTGGAAGGGCTGAAGAGCCAACTCGCCGAACTCGGCGCCGACCAGGGCGGAGTGCTCTTCACCGGCACCGTCCGGCTCCCCACCCACGAGCGCTACGACTGGCAGTACGGACTGGTCACCGAGACCGTCCTCAACGAGCTCGACTGGTCGGAGGCGGCGGAGTCGTTCGCCGCGCTCGGTCACCCGGTGCGGATGCGGCTGCTCCGCGAGATCCTCGGCGGCCGTCGTACCGTCGCCGAACTCACCGAACTGGACGGACTGGGCACCACCGGGCAGGCGTACCACCACCTGCGGCAACTGGCCGCCGCCGGCTGGCTGCACAGCCCGGCCCGGGGCCGCTACGAGGTTCCGCCCGGACGTGTGGTGCCGCTGCTCGTGGCCCTGGCCGCCGCCCGGCCCTGACCACCGGAAGGGAGACCCCCCGTGCTCAAGGTGATGATGATCCTGCACCGGTGCTGCTGGCTGGCGTTCCTCGCGCTGCTGGTGGCGCAGTTCTTCCTCGACATCTCCTGGCTCTGGGGCTGGGTGCCGATCGGGCTCGCCATCATCCTGCAGCTCGCGCTGGGCCGCATGCGGAGGCCGAAGGGTTTGGAGGCGGCCGAGCCGCCGCGACCGGTCGAGGTCCTCGCACCGGTGGCCGGCCGCTGGTCGGCACTGAACAGCCCCGCCGACAAGGTGCCCAGCCACGGTGTACGCGCCTACGGGCAGGCGTACGCGATCGACGTGGTGGCGGAGCCGGCCGACGGGTCCCGTCCCCGCTTCGGCTGGTGGCCGCTGGTACGCCGGAACCGCGACTTCCCGTCCTTCGACACCCCGCTGTACGCCGTCGCCGACGCGACCGTGGTCAGGGCGGTGGACCGCAACCGGGACCACCTGAGCCGCAACTCCTACCCGGCACTGTTCTATCTCGTCGTCGAGGCGAGCCTGCGGGATCTCGCCGGCCCGGGGCAGATCCTCGGCAACCACCTGATCCTCGACCTCGGCGACGGCGTCTACGCCGCGTACGCCCACCTGAGGCGCGGATCGCTGCTGGTCAGGGCGGGCGACCGGGTGGTGGCCGGACAACCCGTGGCCCGCTGCGGCAACTCCGGCAACTCGACCGAGCCGCACGTGCACTTCCAGCTGATGGACGCTCCGGACCTCGACGTGGCCCGGGGAGTCCCGTTCACCTGGCGGGGCATCGGCGTGCCCCGGAACACCGAGACCTTCACGGTCGAAATGCCGCAGCCGGCACCCGTGCCGGGCAACTGAACGGGACGAAAAGAAATCGGGGGAATTTCTCGGACGGCCCGGCGGCGGCGGGCGACGCTCACCCCCGTAAACGCCGCCCGCACACACCGCCGGTTACAGGTGGCGGCGCCGTCCCCCAACGGCTCATGCGCCACCCGTCCCCCAGCGTCGCCGCCCGGTGCACGAATCTGATCGATCCGCCGTTCCCCCGAACGATTCCGAGCGCGACGCGCGTAATAACGTTAGTTGTCGCCGGATCAGCCACACAACCCAGGACCGCTGTCTCGCCGGTCACATCGGGTGAGAGCAGCTGTTTTCCGACGTCGTAGAGGACAACACCGAGCCTTGTGCTCCCATTCCCGGCCCTGCCCTCCACGCTCTCATCCGTCCTCGCGATCCGGCGATTCGGTACGGAAGAAGTTGCTCTGCCGACCGTCGGACAACTGTTCCTGGTAGATGAAATTCAGGCGCCGAAGGTCAAACGTGTGGAACCACTCGTCCCAACTCACCGGCTTCAGTCCTCCGCCTTCCCGCCAACCCGGGAAGTCAAACGTCAGCACGCCGATCCGACCTTCACGCTCGGTGCCCTCGATGGTCGCCGGTTGCGCCATCCGGGCCTCCGCCCAGCGCTGGATGACATCGTGGTCCTGGGTCACCAGGCTGCGCCCCGGACGTTCCGGCTGATCCTGGGTCGAGGTGATCGGCTGGGAGTACTTGAGGCTCTTCGACTGGGCCCCGCCCCCGGCCCCGGTGCGCTTCGTCGCCGACGCGCTCTTCCGGGCACCGGTCGCGGCCGTACTCTTCCGGGCGGTCGTCTTCCGGGCACCGGTCGTCTTCCGGGCCGGCGCGGTGCCGGCCCCGGCGGCCTTCCGGACCGGCGCGGTGGTCGTCTTCCGCGTACCGGTCGTCCGGGTCGCGGCGGCGGTCGCCTTCCGCGCCGGGGCCTTCTTGGCCGGCGCCTTCTTCGCGGTCGCCTTCTTCGCCGGGGCCCGCTTCGCGGTGGCCTTCTTGGCCGGCGCCTTCTTCGCGGTCGCCTTCTTCGCCGGGGCCCGCTTGGTGGTCGCCTTCTTCGCCGGCGCCTTCTTCGCGGTCGCCCGCTTGGTCGGAGCCGACACCGTCTTCCGTGCCGTCGTCCGCTTGCTCGCCGCCGACACCGTCTTCCGCGCCGTCGTCCGCTTGCTCGCCGCCGACACGGTCTTCTTCGCCCCGGTGGCCTTCTTGGCTGGCGCCTTCTTCGCGGTGGCCTTCTTGGCCGGGGCCTTCTTGGCGGCCGCCTTCCGCAGGGAGGTGCCGCCGCCCTCCGCCCGCAAGGTACGGACCAGGCTCTTCACCAGGTCCATCTTCCGCAGCGCGGAGATACCCGAGACACCCCGCTTACGGAGCTGCCCACGGATGTCCTCGACCTTCATCATGCCGATCTTGCTCTCGTTGATGTTGGCCGTGCTGCTGGTGGTCCGGCGCTTCGTCGCGGTCGCGGTTGCGCCGCGACCGGAACTGTTCCGCTGAGCCATGATTGCTCACGCTCCCTCTGACAGTCTGTCCTCGGCAGGCGGCGCGGTCATCGCTGCGTACCGCCGCAGAGCACCGGCACAGGTCGCCGGTGCACCGCCGGGGCATACCCGTCAGGGACGGTCCAAATCCGAGTTTTCCGCAGAGGATCGTTCGAAGAGGTGCGCGAACGCCTGGAGGTTCGCCAACGACTCGCCCCGCTTGACCCGCCACTCCCACTCCCGGCGGATCGCCGTACCGAACCCGATCTCCAACATGGTGTCGAACGACTCGTCGGCGTAGTTGAGCACCGCCCCGAACAGCCGGTCCAGCTCGTCCTCGGTCACCCCGGCCAGACTCAGCCGGCCGGTGAGGTAGACGTCGCCGACCGCGTCGACCGAGAAGGCCACCCCGTACATCCGGGCGTTGCGCTGGAGCAGCCAGTTCCAGAGCTCCTCGCGCCGCTCGTCCGGCTGGCGCATCACGAACGCCTCGACCCGCAACGTGTGGTCACCGACGATCAGGTTGCAGATCGTCTTCAGTTTGTGCGTACCGGGCAGCGTGACCGCGTACGAGAACTCGCCCGTCGACTCGCAGCTCAGCTGCCGGTCGGCACAGACCGCCTCGATCAGTTGCCCGATCTCCGCCCGTGACCTCATTCCGCGTACCTTCCGTCCCGGACCGGCGGGCGGCCCGCACCTCGGCGGCGGCTCAGCAGGCCGCCAGGGGAACGACCTGCGCACCGTCGGCCAGCTCGGAGGCGAGCTGGGCACGGTGCTCCGCCACCGCCCCACGGTAGACCGCGAGCAGTCCGCTGGCGGTACGCGCCCAGGAGAACGCCCGGGCGTGCACCACCGCGCCGTGCGCCAGCTCGGTACGCCGACGCGGCGCCGCCAGCAGCCCGGCGAGGACCCGGGCCCAGTCGGCCGGATCGTGACCGTCGATCAGCACCCCGCTCACCCCGTCCCGGACGGCGGTGACCAGCCCGCCGACCGCGGCCGCCACGACCGGCGTACCG
Source organism: Plantactinospora sonchi (assembly GCF_036422035.1). Taxonomy (NCBI): domain Bacteria; kingdom Bacillati; phylum Actinomycetota; class Actinomycetes; order Micromonosporales; family Micromonosporaceae; genus Plantactinospora; species Plantactinospora sonchi. The sequence goes on along the minus strand of NZ_JAZGQK010000010.1, from coordinate 113,449 downwards.
CAGGCCTGCGCCTCCAGTGCGACCAGGCCGAACGACTCGTTGTGCGACGGCACCGCGACCAGGTCGGCGGCCCGGTAGAGAGCCGGCAGGTCGTCACCGGTCTGCGGCGGCAGGAACCGTACGGCGTCCCCGACGCCGAGCCTCGCGGCCAGCTCGATCAACGCGGTCGGCCGGTCCAGTCCACTGCCGCTCGGGCCGCCCGCGATGACCAGGGTGGTCGTGGCGGCGATCCGGGGGTCACGCGCCCGCAGCTCGGCGATCGCGTGCAGCAGTACGTCCGGCGCCTTCAACGGCTGGATCCGCCCGACGAAGGCGATGATCGCGCCCTGCTCGGGCAGGCCCAGCCGACGCCGGGCCGCGATCCGGGCCTCGCCGGCCAGACCGGAGCTGGGCGGGCGGAAGCGGTCCAGGTCGACACCGGGCTCCACCACCTCGACCCGGGCCGGATCGGCCTCGTAGCGGGCGATCAGGTCACGGGCCTCGACGGCGGTGTTGGCCACCAGCCGGTCCGCCTCGGCGATCACCTGCTCCTCACCGATCACCCGGGCCTTCGGCTCGGGCCGGTCCCCCTCGGCGAGCCGGGCGTTCTTGACCTTGGCCAGGGTGTGCGCGGTGTGCACCAGCGGGACGCCCCAGCGCTCCTTGGCCAGCCAACCCACCTGGCCGGAGAGCCAGTAGTGCGAGTGCACCAGGTCGTAGTAGCCCGGCGGCCGGGCCGCCTCGACCCGCAGCACGCCCGTGGTGAAGGCGCAGAGCTGGCTCGGCAGCTCCTCCTTGGCCAGGCCCTCGAACGGGCCGGAGATGACGTGCCGGACGTGCACCCCGGGCGCCATCTCGACCACGGGCGGCAGGTCGCTGGAGGTGGCCCTGGTGAAGATCTCGACCTCGACGCCGGCCTCGGCCAGCCGCCGGGAGACCTCGACGATGTAGACGTTCATGCCACCGGCGTCACCGGTGCCGGGTTGGTGCAACGGTGAGGTGTGTACGGAGAAGGTGGCGATCCTCCGCGGAGTCGGCCACGGTTGGGTACCTCGCTGCCGGGCCACGCCGGTGTGCGCTTCCGCCACGTCCGCTCCTTCTGTCACGGTGTTACGCCGTCCCGCACGACCGGGGCACCTCAACAAGAACCACCCGACCGGGTGACATCTTCCCCATCGGAGGACCGGCAATCATCCGGGCATCCCGGATAGGTGACCGACCTCATTCGACCAACGCGGGCGGTTGGCCTCGCCGCCCTCCGACAGACCGCCCTCGATCCGCGCCGAGGCTTCCCCGGCCCGGGCACGGAGGTCGACGACGGCCTGGGACAGAATGTGCCGATGACCTCTGTCGCGATCGTCACCGGCGCCTCCAGCGGGATCGGTGCCGCCACCGCCCGCCGGCTCGCCGCCGAGGGCTTCCACGTGCTCGCCGCCGCCCGCCGCGCCGACCGGCTGGACGCGCTGGTGAAGGAGATCGAGGCGGCCGGCGGGCGGGCCACCGCCCAGGTCTGCGACGTCACCTCCGACGAGTCGGTGGCGGCGTTGGCCGCCGCCGCGGACGAGCTGCCCGAGCCGGTCACCCTGCTGGTCAACAACGCCGGCGGCGCGCGCGGCCTGGACCCGGTCGAGTTGGGGTCGATCGCCGACTGGCAGTGGATGTACGACGTCAACGTGCTCGGCACGCTGCGGGTCACCCAGGCGCTGCTGCCGTTGCTGGAATCCTCCGGTAGCGGGACCGTCGTGGTGCTCAGCTCGACCGCCGGGCTGGCCGTCTACGAGGGTGGCGGCGGCTACACGGCGGCCAAGCACGCCCAGACCGCACTCGCCGAGACCCTGCGCCTGGAACTCCTGGGACGACCGGTCCGGGTGATCGAGATCGACCCGGGCATGGTCCGGACCGAGGAGTTCGGGCTGGTCCGGTTCGGCGGCGACGCGCAGCGGGCCGCCGCGGTCTACGCCGGGGTGGCCGAACCGCTGGTCGCCGAGGACGTCGCCGACTGCGTCGCCTGGTGCGCCACCCGACCCCACCACGTCAACGTGGACCGGCTGGTGGTCCGTCCGCTGGCCCAGGCCGCCCAGCACAAGGTGCACCGGGTCGCGCCCGACGCCGGCAGGTGAGGGGTCGTGTCGCCGCCCCGGCCGTCCGGGGGCCCGGCGACCGGACCGGTCCCGCCCCGGCCGGCCACGTCCCGGCCGGTGGGCGCGGTGACCCGGGGGACCACCAACCCGAACCGGTTGCGCCGGGTCGACAACTGGATCGCGGCGACCTGCGGCGACCTGCTCCGTGACGCGGCCGACCCGCTCGTCGTCGACCTCGGCTACGGGGCCAGCCCGGTCACCGTGGTCGAACTGCGCGCCCGGCTGGCCGCCGCGGTCCGACCGGATGTCCGGGTGGTCGGGCTGGAGATCGATCCGGTACGGGTGGCGGCCGCCGTACCCGCCGCTGACCCGCCGGGACTGACCTTCGGGCGGGGCGGTTTCGAACTGGCCGGGCTGCGCCCGGTACTGGTCCGGGCCTTCAACGTGCTTCGCCAGTACGCCGAACCCGAGGTGGTACCGGCCTGGCGGATCATGACCGGGGCGCTGCGACCAGGTGGGGTACTGGTCGAGGGGACCTGCGACGAACTCGGCCGGCTCGCCGGATGGCTGCTCGTCGACGCGTCCGGGCCACGCTCGCTGACCCTGGCCGCCCGGCTCGGCACCCTCGACAGTCCGGCCGTGCTCGCCGAACGGCTGCCGAAGGCGCTGATCCACCACAACGTGCCCGGCACCCGGGTACACGCGCTGATCCAGGCCCTGGAGGAGGGTTGGCGGGCGGCCGCCCCGTACGCCACGTTCGGGCCCCGACAGCGCTGGCGACGTAGCGTCGAGACGGTCCGGGCGGCCGGTTGGCCGGTGCTGGACCGGCCGGCCCGGTGGCGGCTCGGCGAGGTCACCGTCGCCTGGTCCGCCGTCGCCCCGCCCGGTGCGACCGGGCCCGGCGCGCCCTGAGACCCGACCCGGGACGCCACCGTCGTTCCGCAGGCGCCACCGTCCGCCACCGTCGTTCCGTAGGCACCGCCGTCGTCCCCAAGGCACCGCCGTCGTTCCGAGGGCGCCACCGTCGTTCCGCGGAGCGCCGGGTCGGGCAACAGGCGGCGCCGCCGTCCAGCGGGCGGCACCGTCGCCGGCGCGGCAGGGTTGACCGTTCAGAGGGCGCAGTTCACCAGCACCGGCTCCGGGTGCAGGGTGGCGCCGAACCGGGCGTGCACCCCGTCGCGGATCTCCCGGGCCAGCGCCAGCAGGGCCGCCGTCGACCCGGCACCCTGGTTGGTCAGGGCCAGCGTGTGTTTCGACGAGATCGCCACCCCGTCGGCTCCCCGGTAACCCTTCGGGAAGCCGGCCTTGTCGATCAGCCAGGCGGCACTCACCTTCACCGTGTCGCCGCTGCCCGGCCAGGACGGCGGCTCGCCGAGATCGGCGGCCCGGTCGCGCAGCGCCAGGTACGCCGCCTGGTCGAGCACCGGATTGGTGAAGAAGGAGCCCACCGAGCGGGTGTCCGGGTCGGCCGGGTCGAGCACCATCCCCTTGCCGGCGCGCAGCGCGCGTACCGTCGCCCGGGCGTCGGCCAGCGGCACCCGGTCACCGATCTCGGCACCGAGCGCCCGGGCCAGTTCGGCGTACCGGACCGGGGTGGAGAGCGGCGAGCGGAGCAGCCGGAAGTCGACGCTCAGTACGGTCCACCGGTCGTTGTGCTTGAAGACGCTGGCCCGGTACCCGAAGCGGCACTCCTCCGGAGTCATCCGGACCACCTCCCCGGTGACCCGGTCGTACGCCTCGACCCCGACGACCGTCTCGGCGACCTCCTGCCCGTACGCCCCGACGTTCTGGATCGGGGTGGCGCCGGCCGACCCGGGGATGCCGGACAGGCACTCCACCCCCGACCAGCCGGCCTCGACGGTGGCGGCCACCAGGTCGTCCCAGGGCTCGCCGGCCGCCACCCGGAGCGTCACCGTCTCGTCGTCCTCGGCCACCACCTGAAAGCCCCGGGTGCGGACCAGCAACACGGTGCCGGGGAAGCCGTCGTCCGCGACCACCACGTTGCTGCCGCCGGCCAGCACCAGAATCGGCTCATGCCGCGATTCGACGTCACGTAGACTCTGCACGATTTGCTCTGTTTGTGTGGCGGTGACCAGTTGTCGAGGCGCCCCACCGAGCCGCAGAGTGGTATAGCCGGCCAACCGTCCTGGGTCGGCGGAGTTCGTGGCGCTTGTCAGTCGGGCATTAACGTCTGGCACACCATTCACCCTAGGCTGACAGACAGCCCGGCCGGTGGCGGCCCGGTCTTGCGGGAGGATCGTGATGAGCAGATTGCACGGCACGAAGGACTTCTGGCTCGGCGCGCTCCGCACCGAGGGACCGACCTTCGGGGCCGCGATCGCCGAAGGGGCGCCGGACCTGCGGGTGCCGTCCTGTCCCGAATGGACCATCACCGATCTGGTGCACCACCTCGGCTCGATCTACCAGTGGGTGCGCGGCTTCGTCAGCCAGGGGAACACCGAGGCGCCGGACCGTCGTACCGTCCCGGAGGGGCTGCCGACCGGGACGGCCGCACTCGACTGGTGGCGAGCGGAGTACGACCAGCTGATGGCCGTACTGGACCGGCTCGACCCGGAGGCCCCGGCGTGGAACTGGGCGCCGCAGCCGAAGAAGGTCGCCTTCTGGCACCGCCGGATGGCGCACGACACGGCGGTGCACCGCTGGGACGCCCAGATGGCGGTCGCCGCCGGAGAGCCGCTGGAGGCCAAACTCGCGGCGGACGGGATCAGCGAGGTGCTGGACACCTGGCTGCCGGCCGGCCGACGGCGGAGCTCCGAGCAGGGCTGGCACGGCGTGGTCCAGCTGGTCGCGGCCGACGCCGGCCAGGAGTGGTTCCTCCGGCTACGCGGCACCGGGGTCGCGCTGCTGGACACCGACACCATCCTCGACACCGACGACCACCACGCCCGGGCGCACCTCTCCGGTACGGCCAGCGACCTGCTGCTGGCACTCTGGGGACGGCTCGGTTTCGACGCCCTCGACGTGGCCGGCGACCCGAACCTGCTGGACGGGCTCCGGGTGCACTGATCCACCCGGCGGCGGCTCAGGTCGAGAGTTGCCCGCGTACCCGCAGCGCGGTCCGGTGGGTGGCGGCGTCGAAGAGCACCAGCCGGACGGTGCCGACCGTCGTCGGACGGGCGGCGGTGAACACGGTCAACGCCTGCCCGACCGCGTCCTCCACCGGCCACCGGAAGATACCGGCCGAGATCAGCGGAAAGGCCACCGACTCGGCGCCCAGCTCATCGGCGACCCGCAGGCTGTTGGCGTAGCAGTCACGCAGCAGCGCCGAGCGGTCCTCGTCGGCCGACCAGACCGGTCCGACGGTGTGCACCACCCAGCGGGCCGGCAACTTCCCGGCCGTGGTCGCGACCGCCTGGCCGGTCGGCAGCCCCCGCCCGTACCGGGAGGCTCGCAACGCCCGGCACTCGGCGAGGATCGCCGGGCCGCCCCGCCGGTGGATGGCCCCGTCCACCCCGCCCCCGCCCAGCAGCGACGAGTTGGCGGCATTCACGATCACGTCGACGCGCTGCCCGGTTATGTCGCCCTCGACCAGCTCGATCTCCATCACGACCGGCCGATCGGCGCGGCGACCGGGCCGGGTGCCGGTTCGCCGACAGGCTGCCCCAGGGCACGCCGGGACAGCAGCGCGGCACCGGCCACCGCCGCCGGCATCAGCAGCACCGCGCCGAGCGGGATCAGGAAGCACAGGAAGACCGCGACCCCGAACCCGAGGGCGAGCGGACGGTTCGCCCGCAGCACCCGACGCCGGTCACCCAGGCGCATGCCCCGCCGGTAGAACGGCACGCCGACCAGCTCCACCGCGAGGAACCAGCCGCCGACCAGCGCGGCGATCACCGGTACGACAAACTGCCCGACGATCGGGATGAAGCCGGCGAGGAAGAGCGGAACGCCGACCAGCGCCGACCGGAGGATCAGCCGGAGCGAGTCCGCCAGGCTCCGCCGTAGCGACCGCCACCACGGCACCTCGACCTCGTCCGGCACTCCGCCGTACCGGCCCTCCACCCGCTCGGAGATCTTCTCGTAGAACGGGTCGCCGATCACCAGCGTCACCGCGGTGAAGGTGAGCACCCCGAGCATGGCGCCGAGGCCCACCAGGGCGAGCCCGGCGACCAGCCGGAACCCGTCGCGGGTCCAGTCCGACCAGTCGTCGGCGAACGGTGTGATCAGCTCGGCGAGGTCGGAGGCGTAGTAGATCAGGGCGGCGAAGCCGGCGAGGTAGAGCGCACCGGAGATCAGCCCGGGCACGATGCCGAGCAGTACCAGCCCGGGGTTGCGGGCATAAACGCCGAGGCCCCGGAAGAACAGGCCGACGCCGGTGCCGAATCCGGAGACGAACGGACGGACCCGGCCGGTCGCCGCCCGACCGACGGTGGGGGTGTGCACGACGGGAAGCGTAGTGGCCCACGCGCCACCCGGCAGCCCGAAGCCGCACGGCGCGTACCCCCGGCCGACCGGCCCGGGCGGGGAGCCGGCGGGCAGGATGGGAGCATGCGTGCCGCGCGGCTGATCTCCCTGGTCCTGCTCCTGCAGAACCGGGGGTCGATGACCGGCGCGGAACTCGCCCGCGAGCTGGAGATCTCCGAGCGGACCGTGCACCGGGACGTGCTGGCGCTGAACGCCGCCGGCATCCCCGTCTACGCCGACCGGGGCCGGGCCGGCGGCTACCGGCTGCTCGGCGGCTACCGGACCCGGCTGACCGGGCTCAGCCGCGACGAGGCCGACGCGCTGTTCCTGTCCGGGCTGCCCGGGCCGGCCGGCGACATGGGATTGACCGAGGTGGTGGCGGCCGCACGGCTGAAGGTGCTGGCCGCGCTGCCGAGTGGCCTGCGGGACGCGTCGAGCCGGGTGGAGCGGCGTTTCCACCTCGACGTACCGGGCTGGTTCCGGGAGACGACGCCGCCGCCCTGGCTCACCGAACTCGCCGGCGCGGTGTGGCAGGACCGTACGGTCGAGCTGCGCTACCGGCGCCGGGACCGCGAGGAGGTGACCCGGACCGTCGAGCCGTACGGGCTGGTCCTCAAGGGCGGGCAGTGGTATCTCGTCGCCCGGATCGGCGCGGACCACCGGACCTACCGGGTCGACCGGATCGTCGACGTGGCGGTCGAACCGACCACCTTCGCCCGCGACGACTCGTTCGACCTGGTCGGCTACTGGACCGAGCGGGCCGAGCAGTTCGTCCGCGCGCTGCTGGCCGACGAGATCACCGTACGGCTCAGTCCGGCCGGGCTGCGCGCCCTGCGTCGCGTCACCGAACCACCCGCCGTACGGGACGCGGTACGGGATGCCGGGGAACCCGACGCGCAGGGCTGGGTGGTCACCCGGCTGCCCGTCGAGTCCCCCGACGTGGCGTACGGCCAGCTGCTCAGCCTCGGCCCGGAGGTGGAGGTGCTGGCCCCGCCGGAGCTACGGGCCCGGCTCGCCGACGCGGCGCGTCGCCTGACCGCCCTCTACGAGGTGTAAGGAAGGGCCCCTATTATCGTTTTCTGTTGTACAGGGGGCCCTTCCTAACAGCTCAGCGGTAGCCGGTCGCGTCGGCCGGCTTGCCCTGGCCCTCCACCTCCATGATGTACCGCCAGGCGTCCGGCCGGCTGCCGTCCAGGTCGGTGAAGCCGTACACCTGGGCGAGCTGGCCGCTGGAGAGCGACTGGCCGGACCAGCGGGACCTCTCCGGGTCGGCGGCGAGCGCGGCGACGGCCCGCCCGACGAACGCCGGGCTCTCCGAGATGACGAAGTGCGGCTCCTTCGCCACCGCGTCCCGCCAGTTCTCCTCGGTGACGCCGTACACGTCGAGCATGAACTCGGAACGCAGCCAACCCGGGGTGAGCGCGACCGCCGTGGCGCCGTGGTCGCGCAGCTCCTGCGCCCAGATGTAGGCCAGCCGGTTCACCGCCGTCTTGGCCAGGTCGTAGAAGGCCGAGAGCCGGTAGTTCTGCTCGTTGTACTCCCGGGTGCCGTCGCCCACCTCCACCACCAGCCCGCCCGGGTTGCGGATCAGCAGCGGCAGCGCGAAGTGGCTGGTGATGAGGTGCGTGTCGACGGCCAGCCGGAGGGTACGGAAGCCGTCGTCCAGGGACTGTTCCCAGATCGGCTTGTGCCAGCCGATCAGGTGGTCGGCGCCCCAGACGTCGTTCACCAGTACGTCGAGTCGGCCCTGCTCGCGGTCGATCCGCTCGACCAGCGCACGGACCTGGTCCGGCTCCAGGTGGTCGACCGGCACCGCGATCCCGACGCCGCCGGCCTCGGTGACCAGCTCGGCGGTCTCCTCGATCGTCTCCGCCCGGTTCACCTCCGACCGTTTCTCCCGGGTGCTGCGCCCGGTGGCGTAGACGGTGGCTCCGGCCGCGCCGAGCTGCACCGCGATCTGCCGACCGGCACCCCGGGTCGCCCCGGCGACCAGCGCGACCCTGCCCTTCAGGTTCTGTGTGGTCTCGCTCATGCCGCCCACGTTGCCAACGAATCCCGACAACCGGTGTCCGAATTTCTCGAATCACCGGCCGTCGGAAGGTGCCGGCAGGGTCACTGGACGAGCCGGACCCGTACCCGTCGGTTGGCCCGACCCTTGCTCTCCACCTTGACCACCTGGACCTTGCCGATCTGGGCGGTCGAGGCGACGTGCGTGCCGCCGTCGGCCTGGACGTCCAGCCCGACGATGTCGACGATCCGGATCTCCTGCTCGTCCGCCGGGATCAGGTTCGACTGGGTACGGATGATGTCCGGCAGCGCCAACGCCTCGTCCCGGGGCAGCACCTTCACCGCCACCGAGCGGTCGGCGGCGACCTCGGTGTTGACCAGTTCCTCCAGTCTCGCCTTGAAGTCGGTGGGCACCTCGGGCAGGTTGAAGTCCATCCGGGCCTCGCCGGGTTCCATGTTGCCGCCGGTCACCAGCGCGCCGAAGTCGCGGAACACCACGCCGCAGAGCACGTGCAGCCCGGAGTGCGTACGCATCAGCAGGCTCCGCCGCTCGTCGGCGACCGCGCCGGTGACCATGGTCCCGACCGGTGGCACCGGATCGCCCTCGGCGGGGACCAGGTAAAGCTCGTCGCCCTTGCGGGTGCCGACGATCCGGGTCTGCACCCCCTGCCAGAGCAGCACCCCGTGGTCCGGCGGTTGGCCGCCGCCACCGGGATAGAACGCCGACCGGTCCAACACGATGCCCTGCTCGGGATCGACGTGCAGGACGGTGCACTCCCACTCCCGCAGGGTGGGGTCGACGAGGTCGAGACGGCTCGTACGGCCGTGCTGGTGAACACCCATGGGGCGCAGGCTACCCCGGCCGATTCGGTGATCCGGGGACCCCGGTCAGGGGTTGAGGAACTCGGAGATCCGTTCCCGCAGGTCGGCGCGGTGCGCCCAGAACAGCCCGGGTCTGTCGTAGACGTGCAGGGTGGCCGACGGCAGGGTCTCGGCGAGCTGCTCGGCGACCGCGACCGGGTGCAGGTCGTCACCGACACAACCAATCACCAGCGCCGGGGCGGTGACGGCGGCGAGGTCCGACCGCTCCCGGACGGCGACCTGCTCCGGCAGACTGGCCAGCCCGGTGGCGAGCCCGTCGCGGGTCAGCTGGTCGACCCGCTGCCGCAGGTAGGCCCAACCGGCCGGGGTGTTGCGCACCGCCGGGGGCACCTCGGCGGCGACCGCCTCGGCCACCTCGGCGGCGTCGCCGGACCGGACCGCGGTGAGCAGCTCGGTGAGCCGCCGCCGGGCGGCGTCCGGCCGGGGTTCGTCGAGTACGGCGGGCAGCACGAAGACCACCCGGCTGAAACGCTCCGGGCTCTCCCACAGCACCCGGCAGAGCGCACCCGCGCCGAGGCTGACCCCGAGCGCCTGGGTCGCCCCGCCAAGGTCGGCGACGGCTCGCAGGTCACGGGCCAGGTCGGCGTAGCTCCACCGGCCCTCCGGCGCCTCGGAACGCCCGTGTCCGCGGAACTGGAAGAAAATCTTGCGCCCGGTGACCGCGCTGCCCAGCGGTCGGGTGGTCGAGATGCCGGAGCCGAGGCCGTGCGCGAAGACGGTGACCGGGTCGCCGTTGCCGGTCACCAGCCGCTCCAGCCGTACCCCGTGCGGGGTGGTGACCAGTTCGGTCTCCGGGTCGGGCAGGGCGGGCCGACCGCTGCGCGGTGCGCTCGGCCCGGGCCCGTACGTCCGTGGCCCGCCGTCGGGCGGCGGTGGCCAGCGGAAATCCCTCACCAGAAGCCTTTGCCGTCGGTCAGGTCCCGTAGCCCGACGCGGACGTCGAGCAGGTAGATCAGCGCCGCCGCGATCCCGATCAGGGCGAACAGGCTGATCGGCCCGCGGAGCAGCAGTGTGAGGACCAGGCAGACGGCCAGGATCGCGATCCAGCCTCCCTTGGGGAGGGTGCCGATCGCCGGGAAGGCGTCCGAGCGTTGGGTGATGCAGTGCACCAGGGCGACGCCCTGGACCACCAGGGCGAAGACGGTCAGCACCAGGTTGATGACAAAGACGACGTCGGCGTAGAAGAGCGGCGCGGCATTGGCCATGGCGTGAAGCTTATGCCGGGGACCCCGGGTGCGTGCCACTTGCCGCACGCACCCGGGGTGAACGACACGGTTACTTGTCGGTGGCCGGTCGGGTCCGCTTCACCGCGGCCGGGCGGGTCGACTTCGTCGCCGTACGCTTCCTCGGCGCCGCCTTGGGGGCGGAGGTGGCCGACCCGGCGTCGGTCGGGGCGGGTGCCTCGGCCGGGGCCTTGATCTGCTCGAGCACCTCGGTCGGGGTCGTGGAGACGGCGGCCGGTGCCGAGGGCGCCTCGGTCGCCACCATGTCGGCGTTGACCGTGTCGGCTGCCTGGACCACGCCGGTGCCGACGACCCGCTCGCCGCGTGCGACGAGTTCGCCGTAGACGGCGACGGCCCGCTCCTGCGCGGCCTGGGCACCGGACACCACGACCGCCGCGTTGCGCAGCGTCGCCGCCCGCAGCCGGTCGAGGTCGAACTCCCGGCTGGCCGCCCGCTGCCGCAGTTCGGCGGTGGTGGTGACGGCCTTCTCCCGCAGTTCGGCGGTGGTGGTGACGGCCTTCTCCCGGAGCTCGGCCGTCGTGCTGACGGCCTTCTCCCGCAGTTCGGTGCGGGCGGTCTCGTCGCTGAGGCTGGTGACCACGGCCGGCAACCGGCGCAGCTGCTGGTAGGCGAGGTCGCCGACGCCGGCGACGGCGTAGAGCGGGGCCGGGATGCGGCTGGTACGGGGCAGGGTGGACATGACTACTTCTCCTCGTCAGGGGCCGAGGCGACCGGCGGGGCCGGCGGCGCGGCCTTCTTGACCGCCTTCTTGGCGATCTTCTTCACAGGTACGGCGGTGGCGGGCGCCGAACCGGACGCGGCCTCCGTTGCGGTGTCCCGGGTGTGGGTCGGGGCACCAGGGACGGAAGTGGCCGGTGGTGCGGCAGCACCCGCCTCGGTGACCGCCACCGATTCGAGTACGGCATCCGTGGGGGATTCCCCCTCTGCGGCGGTCGGAACGGTGCCGGGCGGGGTGGTTTCCGGCTCGGTGTGTCGCAGGTTCTCCCGCCGGAACGTTTCGTAGATCTGACTCAACGACTGCTTCTGCGGCATGGTGAGGTCGGGATCGGCCGCGATGGCCGCGAGCACACCCTGCCCCTCACGGTCGTCGAGCAGTCCGGCCCGCAGGTACATCGCCGGGGTGGAGACCCGCAGGGCGCTCGCCAACTGCTGGAGCACCTCGGCGCTCGGCTTGCGCAGCCCCCGCTCGATCTGGCTCAGGTACGGGTTGCTGACCCCGGCCTGCTCGGCCAGTTGCCGCAACGAGATCTTCGCGTTGCGGCGCAGGTCGCGGATGAACCCACCGATGTCGCGGGGGAGGTCCTTCGGGTTGGACATGACATCGACGGTAACCCCACCCGCTTGCAACTGCAAGCGAAACGCTAGCGAGAGTTAGCAGGGTCTCTACCGCCGTCCCCGCTCACCAGCGGGTGCGGATCGCACCGACCAGGTCGCCGCCGCCGTACAACGGCAGCTCGGCGAGCTCGTCGAGAACCGGGGTGGTGACTCCGAGCCGGCGCAACGCGGAGACCAGCACCGGGCGGCGGGCCCGGGCGGCACCGTCGTCGACCTTGACCGCGACGGCTCCGCCACCCGGCAGCGCCGCGGCGACCACACCCTCGGCGCCGCTCTTCATCAACAACCCGGGTACCCCGGACATCAGCAGGGCGTCGTCGGCGCCGGTGCCGGAGACCAGCAGCGGGTGGGCCCGCATCGCGTCAGCGACGGTCCGCTCCACCGAGTCCGGCCCGGCGGCGACCAGCCGCAGGAAGGCCCGGGCCAGGCCGGTCAGCGAGACGGCCAGCACCGGCGCCCCGCACCCGTCGATCCCGGTGGCCGCCACGTCCTCGCCGGTGAACTCCTCGACGACCGTGGTGACCCGCTGCTGCAACGGGTGCTCCGGCCGCCAGTACCCGTCGGTCGGCCAGCCGGCGACCAGGCAGGTGAGCAGCATTCCGGTGTGCTTGCCGGAGCAGTTCATCCGCAGCCGGGACGGGCCGCCACCGGCCCGGAACACGGCGGCCTGGGCCTCCGGGGCCAGCGGCAGGTCGGGCGGGCAGTGCAGGGCGTCCTCGGTCAGCCCACCGGTACGCAGCAGCGCCTCGATCCGGCTGACGTGGAACTCCTCGCCGGAGTGGCTGGCGCAGACCACGGCCAGGTCCGCCGGATCGGCCAACCGCAGCCCGGACCGGAGCATCGCGACCGCCTGCATCGGCTTGTTCGACGACCGGGGGAAGATCGGCGACTGGACGTCACCGGCCGCCGACACCACCGACCCGGCCCCGTCGAGCACCACCACCGAACCGTGGTGCACCGACTCCACGAAGCCCGACCTGACCGCCTCGACCAGCGGGACTCCGCCCCGGTAGCTCTCGCCCATGATGCGGGACGGTACCGATAGGTAAGGAGCCCGGTGCCAGCGGCCCCCTACTTCACCGGCCGGCCGGAGATCGGCTACCCGGGGAGTCCAAGCAGCTCACGGGCCTGGGTCGGGCTCAGCGGCGGCCGCTGGGCAAGCTGGGCGGCGGCGACCGCCCGGGCCACCAGTTGCATGTTCGATTCCACCGGCCGCCCCTTGGCGTACGTGACGGTGTCCTCCATGCCGACCCGCAGGTGCCCACCGGCGGCGAGCGAGGCCAGCAGCACCGGCACCGTACTGCGGCCGATGCCGGTGGCCGAGAACGTCGTCCCCGCCGGCAGGTCCCGCAACGCCTGGGCACAGGCGACCAGCGCCTCCACACTGCCCGGCATCCCGCCGGGGACACCCATCACGAAGTCGACGTGCACGTGCCCACCGGCCGGCAGGCCGTACCGGTCGAGGAGACGGCGCAGGGCGGCCAGGTGGCCGAGGTCGAAGATCTCGTACTCGGGCACGACGCCCCGGTCCTGCATCCGGGTGTGCAACTCAACGATGAACTCCCAGCGGTTCAGGAACACGTCGTCGCCGAAGTTGACCGTTCCCATCGTGCAGGAGGCCATCTCCGGGCCGGCGTCGAGCACGGCCAGCCGGTCGGCCTCCGGGTCGGTCACCGCGCCGCCGGTGGAGAGCTGCACGATCAGGTCCGTACCGTCGCGCAGCGCCGCGACCGTCTCCCGCAGCCGACCCGGGTCGAGGGTGGGCCGGGCCTGGTCGTCCCGAATGTGGACGTGGATCACGGCGGCGCCGAGCGCCTCGCACTCCTTGGCGGTCAACAGCAACTCGTCGAGTGTCACCGGCAGCGCCGGGACCTCCGCCTTCGCCGACTCCGCACCGGTGGGCGCGACCGTGATCAACGTTCCAGCCGTCATGCCGGCGATCCTAGTCTCGCCCGGTCACGCACGATACCTGCCGGAAAGGTGGGGTTGGGCAGGTCGGCGGCCCCGGAGCCGGAACCCGTCAGTCCGGGTCGATCGCGGCGGCGGTGCCGTCGATCAGCAGCGCCGCGTCGTCCGGGACCGAACGCTTCAGCACGGCCAGCGCGACCATGCCCAGCTCGTGGTGGCGGACGGCGGTGCCGACAAAGCCGACCGTACGGCCGTCGACGGTCACCGGCGTGCCGACCGCCGGCAACTGGTCGGTGGTAACCCCGTCCAGGTGCAACAGGACCAGCCGGCGCGGCGGACGACCGAGGTTGTGCACCCGGGCCACCGTCTCCTGACCCCGGTAGCAGCCCTTCTCCAGGTGTACGGCCGGACCGACCAGCCCCACCTCGGCTGGAATGGTCCGGTGGTCGGTCTCGGAACCGACCCGGGGCAGCTTCGCCGCCACCCGCAGCGCCTCGTACGCCCACAGTCCGGCGAGACCGATGCCGGCGGCGGTCAGCTCGTCGACCACCCGGGTCAACTCCGGCCGGGGCACCAGCAGGTCGACGCCGAGCCGCACCCGACGGGCCCAACCGCCGGCCGGGAGCGGGCGGACGTCGTACACGATGCTCGGGCGGGCCGGGACGGAGCCGGCGGTGAACTTCGGACCCGGCACCGGCAGTACGTCGGGTTCGCCGAGTCCGGTGACGCCGAGGACACCGACCGCCTCGACCGCCCTCGGCCCGACCAGCGAGAGCAGCGCCCAGTCGGCGGTGACGTCACGTGGATCCACCTGGCTGAAAAACCGCATCTTCTCCAGGTACGTCAGCAGGGCGCCGGTGTCCCCCGGCTCGGTGTCCAGCCAGACGGTGCCACCGTCCTCGGCCACCATCGCGTGTTGCTCGACGTGCCCGTGCGGAGAGAGGACCAGCAGCTCACTGCCCTGTCCGGCGCGCAACCGCTCCAGATGCTGGCTGGTCAGCGTGTGCAGCCAACTCGTCCGCTCCGCACCGGGGACCGCGATCACGCCCCGATGTGACCGGTCGACCAGGCCGACGTCGGTGGCGAGCAACCGCTGCTCCCGCATCGGGTCGCCGTAGTGCGCGGCCACCGGGCGCACCCCGGCCGCGGCGTGCTCCGGCTCCGGCCGGTCCCGGGTCTGCTCGTCGATCGCCTCGACAGCCACCGCGCCCGCAATGTCGATCATTCCCGCCGCTCTCCACACTCGGTCCGACCGCAGACGCCGAACAGCGCCACGTGCCCGATGTCGACCTGGAACCCCCGGTCCGCCGCCAGCTTGTCCGTGACGGGCTGGAACAGCTCCGGATCGACCTCGTCCACCGCCCCGCAGATCCGACAGACCAGGTGCACGTGGGTGTTCTCACCCGCGGCGTGGTACGTCGGTGACCCGTGGGACAGGTGCGTATGGGTAACCAGTCCGAGGCGTTCCAGTAATTCCAGGGTCCGGTAGATAGTGGTGATGTTCACGCCGGCCGCGACCTCACGGACCGCCGCGTGCACCTGTTCGGGAGTGGCGTGCCCGAGATCGAGCACGGCTTCGAGGATGAGCTGGCGCTGCGCGGTCAGCCGCAGCCCACGGGAACGCAGCATCTCCGCCAGTGACGAATCCGACACCGTCAAAGCATAGTGCGGCCCGCCACGCACCCTCCCGCTCGGCCACACCGTCCCGGAGTCATGGCCCTCCCCGGCGGCTACCCTCGATGCCGTGTCCGGGCGCCAGATCGTCGCCGTGCTGGGCCGGGGCGTGGTGCCGGCCGACGAGCCGGTGCTCCGCGCCGACGACCGGGGCGCGCTGCACGGCGACGGACTCTTCGAGACGATGCACGTCCGGACCGGCCGGCCCTGGCTGGCCGCCGAACATCTGGCCCGGCTGGTCCGGTCGGCGGTCGCCCTCGACCTGCCGCTCCCGCCCGTCGACGACCTGCGCGACCTGCTCGACACCGCCTGCGCCGACTGGCCGGCCGAAACCGAGGGCATGCTGCGGCTGGTCTGCACCCGGGGGCCGGAACACGGCCTCGCCACCGGCACCGTCTACGTCACCGTCTCCGAGGTGCCGGAGGCGGTCCGGCGTACCCGGCGTACCGGGATCACCGTGGCGACCCTGCCACTCGGGGTGAGCGCCGACGCCCGTACCCACCGACCCTGGCTGCTCGCCGGTCTCAAGACCACCTCGTACGCCCCGAACCAGGCCGCCCGCCGCTGGGCGGCGGCGAACGGCGTGGACGACGTGCTCTGGGTCTCCACCGACGGGTACGCGCTGGAGGGGCCGAGCGCCAACCTGGTCTGGCTGACCGACGACACCCTCTGCACCGTCCCCGCCGACACCGGGATCCTGCCGGGCGTCACCGCCGACCGACTGCTCGACCAGGCCGGCACGCTGGGCTGGACGGCCGCCCGCCGGCGGATCTCCCCCAGCGGCCTGCACCGGGCCGACGGGGTCTGGTTCACCTCGTCGGTCCGCGGGGTGGCCGAGGTACGCGCGCTGGACGGCGTACCACTGCCCGCCGCACGGCACACCGCGGCGCTCACCGCCCTACTCGGCTTCGCCGAGCGGTAAGGAAGGGCCCCTGTTATCGCTTTTTGTATAGGAAGGGGCCCTTCCTAACACCTGAGGCTGGGAATGGCTCAGCCGCCGACGCGGATCAGTCGGGCGGAGAGGTGCGGCGAGAGTGGCTGTCCCATCGCCGCCATGTCCTGGGCGTAGAGCAGGGCGCCGTCGACGATGCCGAACAGCCGGTGACCGCCGGTGACCTCCTTGGCGGTGGACGTACGCACCACCGCGTCGGTGACGATCTCCACCTGGGTACCGGTGATCTTGCCCAGGTGCAGCTCCATCACCCCGGTCGGAGTGGTGAGCAGCACCTCCAGCTCACCGGTCGCGGTGCCATCCTCCTTGAGCACCGCCCGCCACCAGCCGACCTCCCGACCGGCCGGCCGGACCGGCTGGCTCTGCTCGTCCAGGATCCAGGCCCGCGACTCGTAGTAGAGGAACGGACGCCCGTCGTGGGTGATCCGGATCTCCTGCGCGTAGTCGAAGTCCTCGATGGTGGGGAAACCGCCCCGGCCACGCCCCCGCCACAGCCCCACATACGGCAGCAACGCGTTCAACGCCGGGTGCAGGGCCGGCCCCGTACGCAGGTCGTACGTCTCCTCGTACGGGTACGGGTCGACCGGCGGCGCGTTCAGCCACGGCGGCGGCTGGATCGGATTGTCGCTCACCAACGTCCTCTCGAAATACGAACAGCCAGATACACCAGGTAACCGGCGAGCGCGCCAAATCCCGCCACCAGCAGGCTGACGAACCCAATCTCGGTAACCATGACAGGGTGATCCTATGCTGGCGGCATGGCTCGCACCCTGGTCGTCAAGGCCACCGCCGGTTCGGACGCGCCGGAGCGCTGCGCACAGGCGTTCACCGTGGCCGCCACGGCGGTCGCCTCCGGCGTCAACGTGTCGCTCTGGCTGACCGGCGAGTCGAGCTGGTTCGCCCTGCCCGGCCGGGCCGACGAGTTCGAACTGCCGCACTCGGCACCGCTGGCCGAGCTGCTGCACGTGATCCTCAGCAGCGGACAGGTCACCGTCTGCACCCAGTGTGCCGCCCGTCGCGGCATCGGCGAGGAGGACGTCCTACCCGGGGTACGGATCGCCGGCGCGGCCGTCTTCGTCGAGGAGATCATGGCCGACGGAACTCAGGCGCTGGTCTACTAGCCGGCGCCAGCGCCCCGGCCCACCGACGCCGACGGATCCCGGCGCCCGCACGTCCGGCGCCCACCCGCGCTGACGACCACCGGGGTCAGAGCCAGCCGTTGTCCCGGGCCTTCTCGGTCGCCTCGGCCCGGGTGGAGACGCCCAGCTTGGCGACGATCGCGGTGACGTGGTTTCGGACCGTACCCGGCGACAGGTTCAGCCGCCGGGCCACCAGGGTCACCGGGACGTCCGGATCGCCGTACCGGAGCACGTCCAGTTCACGCCGGGTCAACGGGCACTCGGGCATGCTCAGGGCGTCCGCCGCCAGCCCGGGGTCCACGTACCGGCCGCCGGCGTGGACCCGTCGGATCACGTCGGCGAGTACACCACCCGGGGAGCCCTTCGGCAGGAAGCCCTTGGCGCCGGCGGCGAGCGCCCGCGGCAACTGGGCCGGTCGGCCCTGCCCGGTCAGGATCACCACCGCACAGGACGGCAGGAGCCGGGCGAGTTCGGTGGCCACCTCGATCCCGTCCAGCGACGGCATCCGCAGGTCGACCACTGCCACGTCCGGGCGGTGGGCGCGGGCCGTCTCCACCGCCGCCCGACCGTCGGCGGCCTGCGCCACCACCTCCAGGTCCGGCTCCAGCCCCAGCAGCGCCGCCACCGCGACCCGGATGAGCTCCTCGTCGTCCGCGAGCAGGACTCTGATCACGGCATCGAGGGTACGAGGGCCTCGACCGTGAACTCGCCACCGCCGGCCCGGGTACGCAGCACGCCGCCGACCTCGGCGAGCCGCTCCGCCAGGCCACGCAGACCGTGCCTGCGGGCATCGGGCACGCCGCCGTCCGCCGGCACGTCACCGACGGGTACGCCGTCGTTGCGTACCGTCAGACGCAGCCCGCCGTCGGCGTGCTCCACCGTGATCGTGCACCAGCTGGCCCGACTGTGCCGCAGCAGGTTCGTCGTGGCCTCGCGCAGCACGGCGGACAGCACCGCGGCCGCCGGCAGGTCGTCGCCCGGCACGTCGACCGTGCAGCGCACGCCGGACGACCGGAGGACCTGCTCGATCCCGGAGAGCTGCTCGCCCAGATCCACCTGTCGGTAACCGTGCACCACGTCACGCAACTCGTCCAACGTCGACGCCGCCAGCCGACGTACCTCCGCCGCCTCCCGTCCGGTCCGGTCCGGGTCCGTCCCGGCCAGCCGCTCCGCCAGTTCCGCCCTCAACGCGATGACCGTCAGGTGGTGTCCGAGCAGGTCGTGCACATCCCGGGCGAACCGTAGCCGCTCCTCGGCGACGGCGAGCCGCGCCTGCGCCGTACGGCCCTGCTCGGCCTCGGACAGCAGGTCCCAGAGCCAGACGTGCAGCACGTTGACCGCCGCGACACCCGCGCCGAACCCGGCCGTGATGATCAGCGTGTCGACCACCGGGCCGGGTGTCAGGACCAGCGCCAGCCCGACCGTCAGCACGCCGAGCACGGCGGCCCGAACCCTGCCGACGAGCACCGGCAGGACACCGACGACACACGCGGCCAGCCACGACCAGGTCGGCCAGTCCCCGCCGACCGGCCCGACCGTCGGCACCGAGACGAGGGTCGCCGCCGCGAACGCCCAGGCCACCCGACGTCGGGTCTGGTCGCCGAGCCACGGGGTGACCAGGGTGTACAGGACGGCGCCCTGCGCAGCCGAGAAGATCCCGACGCCGAGCACAGCCAGCCCCGCCCACCCCGGGTCCGGTTCCCGCCAGAGGCCGACGGCCGGCAGGAACAGCGCCCCGGCCGCGTTCGTGACGAGCACGACCAGGGTGACGACCCGAACCCGTGCCAGACGCCGCTGCATGCCGCGACTGTACGCAGCCGCCCGTCACGTTTGGACCGGGAAAAGTTCACGGGTCCGCCGGACCTGTCCCCGCTCCACGCTGACCGCATGACAACCATCGCCGGGACCGCCGTGTCCCGCCCGTTCGTCCGGCACTTCGTCGAAATGCTCCTGGCCATGGCCGTCGGCATGCTGGTGCTGGGTCAGCTCTGGCCGCTGCCGACGGCGCTGGCCGCCCGGGCCGACGTCGCCGCCCTCGTGATGGCCACCAACATGTCCGTGGCGATGGCGGTGTGGATGTGGCACCGCGGCCACCACGGCGTGGCGATCCGCGAGATGACCATGGCCATGTACGCGCCCTTCCTGCTCTGTCTGCTGCCCTGGTGGGCCGGACTGGTCGGCGCGGAGATCGCCCTGATCGGCGGCCACGTGCTGATGCTTCCCGCCATGCTGCTCGCCATGCTCCGGCGCGCCCCCGAGTACGGGGCACCCACGCCGTCCGTTCAGCGGATCGCGGACGCCACCGGTTCCGGGTCCCCACATGTCCACGTCACCCGGACCGGGGGCCTGGCCCGGGTGCTGGTCCGATGGCCGAGTGTGCTGGGCCTGCTGGCCACCGTGGACAACCTGGTCGACCCGGCGCCGGTGCCGGTCCTCGCGATGATGATCCTGCCGGTCGGGTACCTCATGATCGGCGCGGTACGGCGTACGCTGCGCCCTCGGCCGGTGCTGATGGCGCAGCTCGGCGCGCTGCTGGGCTATCTCCTGCTGCTGGGTGCCGCCGTGCTCGCCGGCCCGGAGCGGGGGCAGTACCTGGTCGGCCTCGGCTGGATCCTGCACGCCGGTTGGGACCTCTGGCACCACCGGCGGAACCTGGTCGTCCCCCGCCCCTTCGCCGAGTGGTGTGCCGTTGTCGACCTGGTCATCGGCGTCTCGGTCATCCTGCTCGCGGTGACCGCGTGACCGCCGCCCCTCGGCGCGGCGACGAGTCAGCCGGAGCAGTGGGTGGTGACGGCCACCCGGGTCCGGCCGTCGACCGCCTCCACCACCACGCTGAGCCGGCCCGCCCGGTAGGCGTACAACTCCGGGGTGTCGGCGACCACGACGGTGCCGGCGGGGCGCGGCAGCAGCGCGCCAGGCGACTCGGCGGGCGCGCCCTGTCCGGTCGCCTGGTCCGTCCGGGCGACGTCACCGTTGGGGCACCGGGCGAAGGTCAGGTCGGCGAGGGTGGGCTCGGTCGCGCCGAGTACGGCGAGCACCCGGCCCGGTTCACCGTCGGCGGGGTCAGGCGGCAACGGCAGAACCGCCCGCGTCACCTCCTCCCCGTCCGGTCGACAGCCGGTACGTACCGTCAGCCGGACCAGCCCCGGCTGGGTCACGTCGCCGCTGACCGCGACGAACTCCCCGGCGTCGGCGTGCAGGGTGTGCTCGGCACCGTCGGCGCTGTGCCAGACACCGGCCCGGTAGCCGCCGGGCAGCCGCTGCGCGATCCGGTCGAGCAGCGCGGGGGCGTCCGCCTCCGGGGTACGGAAGGTGACCGACGCGGTCAGCGCCTCGCCCCGGCGCAGCACGGTGAGCCGACAGTCGTCGTCCAGCCGCCGCTGACCGAGTTCCACCACGGGCTCCGGGCCGGCCGCCACCATCAGGTCGCCGAGTGCCCGGTCCACGATCGGCCGGGCCTGGCTGAGGCTGCGCTGTTCCCGTACGGTCGGCTCGTCCCGCAGTGCCGAGAAGGCGGCGGCGCCGAGCAGGAGCACGGCCCAGCCGGCGACCACGGCGTACCCCACCCGACGCCGACGACGGTCGGCCGGGGGCTCCGGCTGCGGGACCGGCCAGACCGGGGCCGGGGCGTCTGTGGTCACGCCGCCATGGTGGCACGGCGCGGCGCGACCGGCGGGACCGCCACCACCGGGCCCGGTGCCCCGCGTCGCGATCACGCCTGACCGCCTGGTGCGGGTACCCGGCCCCGGCCGCCACCGCGTCCCACGACAGACCCGGCACGCCGAGATCACGGCCCGCCCACCCCGAAGGCGGAGCCGGACACTCCGACGTCAGCCGGACGACCAGCGATCAGGGGGCAAGCGCACCCGACGTCAGCCGGACGGACGGCGGTCCGGGTCGCCGGGGGTCAGCCGGTAGCCGACCCCGCGTACGGTCTGCACCTGCGGTCCACCTTCGACGGCGCGCAGTTTGCGGCGGAGTCGCTTGACCGCCGAGTGCAGGATGGCGGTGTCGCCGAGGTAGGCGCCGCCCCAGACCGAGCCGAAGAGCCGTTCGTACGTCCAGACCCCGAGTGGCGCGCTGGCCAGCCGGGCGAGCAGCTCCCGCTCCAGCCGGGTGAGGGCGAGCGGCTCACCGCGCCAGGTGACCAGGTGCCCACCGGGGTCGACGGAGAGGTCGCCGAGGCTCACCGGTGCCGGTGGAGATTCTGTCCCGTTGCCCATCATCGGAAAGAGCATCGCCCGCAACTCGGACAGATCGGAGCAGATCACCACGGTCCCGAAGTCGTCCAGCCGGCGTACCACCCGTTCTCGCACCGCGACATCCGTCGATACGCATACGACCAGTGGGACCTCTCCGTTCGCCACCGTTCTCCTCCCCCGTCGCCAGTCGACACAAGCCAATCCCGTTTGGCCGGACGAGTCAACAGCGACGCCAACCGATGCAAGGCAGTTACCTGGTTACTGACCGAAATACGCCCTGTTACTGCCTAGATACTGCTCTACCCCGAGCATTGATCACTACCCCGGGGAGCAAGACCATTACTCCAAGCCGATGTGGGGGGCGCTGTCCGTAAACAAACGTCGGACCCACGCGTGCCCGCAGCACCGGGCATCCCGGAGCGCAGTGGTTGGCCACCGAACGGATCGGCGGCCGGGAAGTGGGAGGTAGCATGCCGCATCGACCAGGCCGCAGCAAGGCTGGGCGGCTCAGATTCTGGCGCGCGATCGCCATCGGCGCCGCCGTCGTTCTCGGCATCACCGGGCAGCCCGCGATCGTCAGCGCCGCCGGCCCGGAAGCCTCGGTGAGCGGTGAGCTGCTCGCCGAGCTCTCCACCAAGGGCAGCACCACCTTCACCGTCTACCTGCGGGAACGGGCACAGCTCAGCGGCGCGGCCAAGGTGGCCGACGACACCGCCCGGGTCACCGAGGTCTACCGCCAACTCACCGGCACCGCCGAGCGCAGCCAGCGGGACCTCCGCGACGACCTCGACAAGCGCGGGGCGAAGTACACCTCGTACTGGATCGCCAACGCGTTGCGGGTGGAGGGCGACCGTGGCCTGGTCGAGACCATCGCCGCCCGCGACGACGTGGCGAGCATCGAACCGAGCCGCAACTACGAATTGATCAAGCCGGTCGAGATGCGCTCCGGCACCGAGAACACCACCGACGCCGTCGAATGGAATGTCAGCAACATCGAAGCCCCCCGGGTCTGGTCCGAGTTCGGCACCCGGGGCGAGGGCATCGTGGTCGCCAACATCGACAGTGGCGTCCAGTTCAACCACCCGGCGCTCGTCGGCTCCTACCGGGGCAACAACGACGGGAGTTTCGACCACAACTACAACTGGTTCGACCCGGCCGAGGTCTGCGCCACCGCCGCGCCGTGCGACAACAACGGCCACGGCAGCCACACCATGGGCACCATGGTCGGCGACGACGGCGCCGGCAACCAGATCGGTGTCGCCCCCGGCGCCACCTGGATCGCGGCCAAGGGCTGCGAGACCAACAGCTGCTCCGACGCCTCGCTGCTCGCCGCCGGCCAGTGGGTGCTGGCGCCGACCGACCTGAACGGTCAGAACCCCCGCCCCGACCTGCACGCCGACGTGGTGAACAACTCCTGGGGCGGCGGCCGCGGCGACGAGTGGTACGAGCAGACCATCGAATCCTGGCGGGCCGCCGGCATCTTCCCCACCTTCTCCTCCGGCAACGACGGACCGGCCTGCAACACCACCGAGAACCCCGGTGACTACCCGAACGCGTACGGGGTCGGGTCGTACGACATCAACAACGTCGTCTCCGACTTCTCCGGCCGGGGCAGTTCGAGCATCGACAGCGCGGTCAAGCCGAACATCGCGGCACCCGGCAGCAGTGTCCGGTCGAGCCTGCCCGACAACCGGTACGGCACCGGCAGTGGCACGTCGATGGCGGCACCCCACGTCTCCGCCACGGTCGCCCTGGTCTGGTCGGTGTCACCGACGTTGAAGGGCAACGTCGACGCCACCGAGCAACTCCTCGACGACACCGCCACCGACGTCAACGCGCTCACCTGCGGTGGCACCGTCGACTTCAACAACGTCTTCGGCGAGGGCCGGCTCAACGCGTACCAGGCGGTCAACGCCGCCCCGCGTGGCGAGGGCGGCCGGATCACCGGCGTCGTCACGGCGGCCGGCAGTGGTGACCCGATCGCCGGCGCCCAGGTCAGCACCGGCACCACCAGCGTGGTGACCGGGCCGGACGGACGCTACTCGCTGGTCGTACCGGTCGGGGAGCACGTGGTGACGGCCAGCGCGTACGGCTACGCGGCCGACACCGCGACGGTGACCGTCGACAGCGGCGACGTCGTCACGCGGAACTTCGCGCTCACCGCCGCGCCGATGGTCACGGTCTCCGGCAAGGTCACCGACGGCTCCGGCCACGGCTGGCCGCTGTACGCCAAGATCACGGTGGTCGGCCGGCCCGGCGGCCCGGTCTTCACCAACCCGGCCACCGGGGCCTACTCGTTCACCGTCCCCGGCGACGCCACCTACCGGCTGAACACGACCGTGGTCTATCCCGGCTACCAGCCGACCAGCACCGAGGTCGAGGTCGGTACGGCCCCGAAGACCGTCGACATCACCGCCACCGTGGCCCCGTCCTGCACCGCCGCCGGCTACCTGCCCGGAGTCGGTGACCCGGTGCTGTCGGAGAGCTTCGACGGCACCACGGCGCCGGAGGGCTGGTCGGTCGTGAACCGCACCACCAGCGGTGGCTGGGTCTTCAACGATGCACGCGCGCGGGGCAACCTGACCGGCGGCACCGGCAACTTCGCCATCGTCGACAGCGACGCGCTCGGCACCGGCAACACCCAGGACACCGACCTGGTCACGCCGACCCTGGACCTCTCCGGGGTCAGCGCGCCGCTGCTGAAGTTCAACAGCGACTGGCGGGCGGTCGGGATCAGCGACACCGCGGACGTCGACGTCTCCACCGACGGTGGCACCACCTGGACGAACGTCTGGCACCAGACCACCAGCCGGCGCGGCCCCCGGGTCGAGGAGATCCCGCTGGACGCGGCGGCCGGCGAGTCCGACGTGAAGGTCCGGTTCCGGTTCAACGGCACCTTCGCCTGGTGGTGGCAGGTCGACAACGTACAGCTGGTCAACCGGCTCTGCACTCCGCAGCCGGGCGGCCTGGTCGTCGGTTTCACCACCGACGCCAACACCGGCGCGGCGATCAACGGCGTGACGGTGACCAGTGACGCCGCACCGGCGGACAAGGCCGTCTCGGCGCCGACGCCGGACGACCCGAACATTCCGGACGGCTTCTACTGGCTCTTCTCCAGCCTCACCGGCGAGCGGTCGTTTACCGCCAGCCTGTCGCCGTTCCAGGCGGCGACGAGGACCGTGGACGTGGTCGCCGACAGCGCCCGGCAGGCCAACTTCGCGCTCCGGGCGGCCCGGCTGACGGTCAGCCCGAGCGACATCGAGATGCACCAGCCGTACGGCAGCACCCGTACCGTCAAGGTGACGGTCACCAACACCGGCAACGCGCCGGCGACGGTGGAGCTGCTGGAGCGGTCCGGAGAGTTCGACCTGCTCTCCGCCGAGGGCGCGGAACTGGTCGAGTACCGGATGAAGGGGATCAGCAAGGCGGCGACCGGCGTCGCGTACGGCGCTCCGACGAACTCGGCCGCAGCGGCGCCGCTGGTCGACGACGCCTGGACCCGGGTCGCGAACACCCCGGCGGCGGTCTTCGACAACTCGACGGTGACCGTGAACGGCAAGGTCTACTCGGTCGGTGGCGGCAGCGGCACCGGCAACGAGCGCAAGACCTGGGTGTACGACCCGGCGACGAACGCCTGGAGCACCCTGCCGGACCTGCCCACCGGCCGGTCGAAGCCGGCGCTCGGTGCGATCGACGGCAAGATCTACGCCGTCGGCGGCTGGGGTAGCGGCTCGACGCCGGTGGCCACGGTCGACGTCTTCGACCCGGCGACCAACAGCTGGAGCACCCTGCCCGGGGTGACCAACCCGGTGCCCCGGGCGGCGGCCGCGGCCACGGTCTCCGGGGACAAGCTCTACATCGTCGGCGGCTGCGGTGACGGCACGTGCAGCACCGACACCGCGGACGTGGTGACGTTCGACCCGTCGACCAACCAGTTCGGCCGGTCGGCCAACTACCCGCAGGGCGCCTCCTGGCTGTCCTGTGGCGGCATCGGCGGCAAGGTCTACTGCGCCGGCGGGGTCGGCACGGTGGAGTTCGACAACGGGTTCGTCTACGACCCGGGTGCCGACAGTTGGTCGCCGTTGCCGGACATGCCGCTCGACCTGTGGGGCTCGCAGTACGCCGCTGCCGGCAACATGCTGGTCCTGGCCGGTGGGGCGACCGCGAACTCGACCACGCTGACCAACCGGACCGTGGCGTACGACCCGGCGGCCGGAGCCTGGGTGAACCTGCCGAACGCGCAGTTCGCCCGGTACCGGGGCGGCGGCGTCTGCGGCGCGTACAAGGTCGGTGGTTCGCCGAGTTCGTTCGTCGGGTCGGCGGAGACCGAGCGTCTCGGCGGTCTGGAAGCCTGTGTGGAGTTGGGTGACGCGTCCTGGCTCAGCACGTCGCCGAGCGACTTCACCCTGGCCCCCGGCGCCTCGAAAATCGTCTCGGTGGTGTTGACCGCGACCGCCGAGGCCGGGGTCGCCCAGCCGGGCACCTACACCGCCGACCTGACGCTGGTCGCGAACAGCCCGTACCCGGTCCCGTCGGTGGACGTGGAGATGAACGTCTCCCCGCCGGCGAGCTGGGGCAAGATCCAGGGCACGGTGATCGGCCGTACCTGCGGCGGTGCCGAGGTGCCGCTGCCGGCGACGGTACGGGTGAACCTGGTCGGCGATCCGGCCACCGGTTACACCCTGACCGCCGACGGCGGCCGGTACGCCTGGTGGCTGCCGAAGGGCCGGTACGACGTGATCGTGGCCAAGGACGGCTGGGTGCCGCAGGTGAAGCGGCAGCAGATCCAGGCCGGCCTGGTCAGCACCCTCGATTACGTCCTCCAACCGGCGGCGCCGTGTCCGGAGCGCCTCGGCGGGATCTGACCGGTAACAGCTGACCGTCGGTGCCCGTCGTCCCAGCCAGGGGCGGCGGGCACCGCCGTGTCCGGCGGCTGACCTGCCGTGGCCCGGGCACTCCCGTGCGGCCCACCGTCCGGAACCGATTCGTCGATCATGGTTACGCCGACGCGGCGAGTTCCTAGGATGGGATCGGCGTGGCCACACCGGCCGCGTCGATCGCCGGCCCCCGCCGGTTCCGTCCGAGTTGAGGAGATGACATGGCGAAGCGTCCCCCGGTGCCTCCGTTCACCCGGGAGACCGCGACGCAGAAGGTCCGACTGGCCGAGGACGCCTGGAACTCGCGGGACCCGGAGAAGGTGGCGCTGGCGTACACCACGGACACCCGCTGGCGGAACCGGTCCGAGTTCCTCAACGGGCGCGACGAGGTGGTCGAGTTTCTGCGCCGGAAGTGGTCGCGGGAGCTGGAGTACCGGCTGATCAAGGAACTCTGGGCGGTCGAGGGCAACCACATCGCGGTCCGGTTCGCGTACGAGTGTCACGACGACGCCGGGAACTGGTTCCGGTCGTACGGGAACGAGAACTGGGAGTTCGACGACGACGGGCTGATGCGGGTCCGGCTGGCCAGCATCAACGACCTGCCGATCCTGGAGTCGGAGCGGAAGTACCACTGGCCGCTGGGACGCCGTCCGGACGACCACCCCGGGCTGAGCGAACTCGGCCTCTGACCGGGGAGCCGGCCCGTCGCCCGGCTGCCGTCGACCAGCCGGAACCTGGTCACCCGCGTCAACGCGCGCCGGCCCGGACGGGATGCCGGTCAGGCCGTCGGTCAGGCGGCCGGATTGTCACCGTCGGGCGGTGCGGTCGAGTACCAGGAGCCGGTCCCGCAGTTCGGGCCGGGCGGCGAGTGGGCGCAACGCGGTCGCCATCAGTCCCCGTACGGCTTCCGGACCGGCGGCCCGGGCGGCGTTCAGCTGCTCGGGGGCGACCGCGTCGACCAACTCCCGCATGATCCCGGTGAGCGGCTGCCCGCCGAGTTCGGCGAGTTCGGCCCGCTCCTGGCCGGTGAGCCGCTGGTTGAGCCGAGCCAGCCGGGAGGCGAGGGTGGCCACCTCGTCCGGGGTGGCGCCGAGCAGGGCGGCCTTGCGCATCAGCTCGGGCAGCGGCAACTGCCGTTCGGTGCACCGGTGCAACGGGACCGACTCGGCCAACGCCGCCTCGGTGATCCCGACCCCGTCGACGACGACAAACCGCTCCTTGACCGGCACGTCCCCGGTCACCGCCCGGAATTCCGACGGTTCGACCGTCCGAGCGCCGCGCCCCTTCAACCGCGCGAGGTGGACGGCGCTGCGGACCGGCCGGAGGAAGAGCACACACTCCAACGCGGGCAGGTCAACTCCGGTGGCGATCAGGTCGTCGGTGACGGCGATCCGGGGACGCGGACTGTCCCGGAACGCCCGGAGCAGCTCGTCCGGGTCGGCTGGGGTCCACCTCGACCCGTACGTGATCGCGACCGCGAACCCGACGCCGTCGGCGGAGTCTCCCCCGCTGGCGAGCACACCGTCAACAGGCTCTCCGCCGCCGGCGAGCATGCCGCCGGCTTCTCCGTCGTTGCCGAAGACGTCACGGACCAGGGTGACGACCTCCTCGGCGTGCCGGCTGTCCCGGGCGAGGATCAACGTCTTCGGCACCTGCGTCCGCCCCGGGAAGATCTCGCTGTGCAACCGGTCCCGGAACGTCTCCAACACCATTCGGAGCTGCTCCGGCGAGAGCGCCGCGCGGCTGAGCTGGCTGCCGACGTACCCGAAGTCCTCCTCGACCTCCTGGTGGCGCTCGGCCCGGGTGCGGCGCTCCCAGGTCGGCACCACCGGTCCGGCCTCGATCCGCCCGCCCGCCGCGGTGTCCCGGACCCTGATCCGGTACGTGTCGAAGTCGAGCCCGACCCCGTCGGCGACCGCCTCCTCCTCGGTGTACTCCGCGACCAGGTTCTGCTGGAAGAAGCCCATGCTCTGCTGGACCGGGGCGGTGGTCAGGCCGACGACGACCGCGTCGAAGTACTCGAGCACGCCGCGCCACTGGCCGTAGACCGAACGGTCGCAGTCGTCGACCACGATCACGTCGAACGTCTCCGGTGGAAGGTTCGGGTGGTAGCCGACCTCGACCGGGGCGTCCAGCTCGTAGCTGTCGTACGCCTCGTCGTCGAGGTCGGCGTCGGGCAGTTCCCGGCCGAGCAGCGCGGCGTGCAGGCGTTGAACGGTCGAGATGACCACCTTGGCGGAGCCGAGCATGGTGGCACCGGAGAGGCGGTCGACGGGGTAGCGCTCGGTGAAGCTCAGCCGGTCGTCCGGGTCCTGGTAGGCGTGGTACCCGTCGAGGACCTGCCGCCCGAGGTTGTTGCGGTCGACCAGGTAGAGCACCCGGTGCGCGCCGCCGTGCCGGAGCAGCCGGTAGCTGGCGGTGACCGCAGTCCGGGTCTTGCCCGCCCCGGCCGCCAGTTGGATCAACGACCGGGGCCGGTCCTCGGCCAGCGACCGTTCGAGCGCGTGCAACGCGGCGCACTGCGCCGATCGCAGCCCGGCCGTGCTGAGCGGCGGCAGTTGCCGTAACCGGGCCCGCAGGGTGGGGGTCCGTGGACTGTCGTCCGCCTCGCGCATCCACCGCGCCAGGGTCGCCGGCCGGTGGACGGCGACGATCTCCCGGGTACGCGGGAACGGGTCGAGCCCGTTGACAAACGTCGTCCCGGTGCCGGTGGCCAGGTAGCCGAAGGGCAGCGGTTGACCGGGGCGCCAGACGGTCCACCGTTGCGCGGCGGTGAGTCTCGGCGGGTTCCGGCCGGCCCGGCCGCCGACGTCCCGGGCGGCCGCCGGTGCCACCTCGACCACGCCGACCAGCCGGCCGTCGACGTGCAGCAGGTAGTCGGTCCGTCCGGCGGTGGTGTCGGGCCGGCGTACGGCCACGCCGAGCGCGGCGCTGAGGTTGGTCCGGTTCTCCTGCTGCACCAGCCAACCGGCCTCGGTGAGCTGGCGGTCGAGTTCGACCCGGAGCTGCGGTTCGGCGAGTGGCTCCCGGGAGGCACGGCGGATCCGGTTGACGAACTCCTCCCGCTGGGTGGCCGAGATCCGCTCCGGTGCCCGGCGGTCGAACTCCTGCCGTGCCGCCTCGATCGCCGGCCGCAGGCTGTCGACCAGGGCGGCGACGTTGTCCGGACGCGGGTCGGCGACCGGTGGCGGGCTCGGTGGTACGAAGCCGACCGGTGCCCGGTCACCGGTCAGCGCCCGGTGGAACCAGACGCCGAGCGCGAAGCAGGTACGCAGACAGTCCAGCGCGGCACGCAGTTCGTCCGGCCCGTCCGGTGGTTCGTACGTCAGCTGGCCGATGTTCCGCAGTCGTTCGAAGGCGGCGAAGATGTGCGGGACCAGGGCACCGCTCGCGTTCAGTGCGCGTACCTGGTGGTAGAAGCTGCCGCCCTGCGGTCGGGAGTTGGTCCGGCGTACCAGGTCGTGGGCGAGGACCTCACCGAAGGCCCGGGCGGCGGACATTGACCCCGCCGGATCACGATAGACCAGCGACTCCGCGGCCGAGGCGTAGCAGAGCAGCAGCGGCTGCGTCGACAGGAAGCCGAAGTTCGCGGACCGCTCCGCCAACTGGCGTACCTGCCGGAGATCCACGACGACGCACACTCCACTGACCAGAGAGATCAACAAAAGCCAGGTGGGACGGGTGGTCCGGCCGGTGGCCGGTGCGCGCCGGCACCGCGCCTCCGCCGGCGCGAGGCGACAATGGACGAGAATGTACCCCGATACGTGCGAGGTTTCCAGGGACCGTCGCCTGATCCACGGACGACATTTGACGTGGATCAGGCTCCATTCTTCACCACGGGATGCCAGGCCGACGTTTGTCGAATTGCTGGACCGCTGGCCGGAAGCGATTTATCCGCGCGCCGGGAGAATGTGCGACAGTGCGACTTTGTCACGCTCCGTCAATCCATCAACTTGAACGTGACGGATTTACGACAATCGTCGAGGTCGACGTCCGACGACTGCGCACCCCGGTCCCGGGACATCTCGACACAGCGGGGAACACCTGCCGGTACGGGCGAATCCGAGCAGATGTCAACCATCGGACATAGCGCCGTAGACGACCTGCGGGCGCCGTGACCCTGACCACAAAGATGATTGGCGGCGCTCACCAGAATTGCCCGGCCACACTGAGCAGGTAACCTGCACGCCGTGCCGGAGATGTTACCACTTCTTGTTACCGATCGGTATATTTTTGCGGAGCTTCTCGGCCAGGGCGGCATGGGTCGGGTGTGGAAAGCCCGCGACAAGATGCTGCAGCGGGACGTGGCCATCAAGGAAATCGTTCCGCCTCCCGGGCTGACCGACGAGGCGAGACAGGAATTGCGCGTACGGTCGCTGCGGGAGGCACGGGCGATCGCGCGGCTCGACCACGTCAACGCGGTCCGGGTCTTCGACGTCCTGCTCGGCAGCGGCGGCGACCCCTGGATCGTCATGGAGTACGTCCCCTCGCGCTCGTTGGACGAACAGCTCGGCACCGACGGCCCCATCCCGCCCACGCGGGCGGCCGAGATCGGGCTGGGTGTGCTCGGCGCGCTGCGGGCCGCCCACCGGGCCGGGATCATGCATCGCGACGTCAAGCCCGCCAACATCCTGCTCGGCACCGACGGCCGGATCGTGCTCACCGACTTCGGCCTGGCCACCGCCACCGAGGACACCACCCTGACCCTCACCGGCATCGTGCTCGGCTCACCCGCGTACGTCTCGCCCGAGCGGGCGATGACCGGCACCGTGGGACCGGAGGGGGACCTCTGGTCACTCGGTGCCACCCTCTTCGCCGCGGTCGAGGGCCAGTCGCCGTACGCCCGGCCGTCGAGTCTGATGAGCCTCACCGCGCTCGCCACCGAACCGCCGCCGGTGGCGGAGCACGCCGGCCCACTGGCGCCCGTCCTGGCGGGTCTGCTCCGCAAGGACCCGGCCGAACGCATGGACGCCGACACCGTCGAGAGGCTGCTGCGCCAGGTGGCGGCCATTACGCCGACCACCGGCCCCGCCCAGGTGGAGCTGCGGTACGTCGGTGCGCCGACCACCGCCCCAGCCCCCGCCGGTACACGACAACTCGGCGCATCACCGGTGACCGCCCCGTTCGGCAAGACGCCACCGGTCAGCGCGCCGTTCGGCGGCACGCCACCGGTCAGCGCCCCGCGTTCCCATGCGGGTCCGGACTGGCCCAGGTCGGAGGGCGGCGGAGTCCGGCCCGGCCCGGGAACCGTCGGATTCCCGGCATGGTCGCCGGCCGCCGGACCCGCCGATTCCGCCGACCACGCGCAGCCGGTCGCGGCCCCCCGTCGGCTGCGTCCGGTCTGGCTGGTCGGCGCCGCCACCGTGCTGCTGCTGGTGCTCGGGATCGGGATCGGCCTGCCCCTGGCGACCGACCGGAGAAACGGGAGTACCGGCAACTGGTCGGACCCGGCGGGCGGCGGTCCGGGTCCGGACGTCACCGGCTCGCCCGCGCCCGGGACGAGCGGCGGGGCCCCCGGGGCTCTCCGCTGGTCCACCTACCGGGACGGCAGCGGATTCAGCATCCCGGCGCCGAGGGAGTGGCAGATCGTCCGGCACGACGGCCGGGTCGAGTTCCGGGAGCCGGGCGGGGAGCGGGTGCTCGCGGTCAGCCAGACCGACACTCCGGGTACCGACCTGGTGGCCGAGTTGACCGCGCAGGAGAAGGCGCTGCCGACCGGCGGGCGGTACCGGGACTACCAGCGGATCAGCCTCGTCGCGGTGAACTACCACCTCGGCGCCGCCGACTGGGAGTGGGTGCACACCACCGACGACGACCAGGTGGTCCACGTGCACCAGCGCACGTTCGTCACCGGGAAACGCAAGGGTTACACCGTCGTCTGGTCGGTACCCGAGTCCCAGTGGGCGGCCAACGAGGACGCCTTCCGGAAGGTTGTCGACGGCTTCCGACCGGCGGCCGAGCCGGACGACGCGGACCCGAGCCCGAACGGTACGAAGCCGAACCCGCCGGTGCCGACCACCCCGCCGGGAAAGCCGGGCGGTTCCTCCGGCGTCTCCGGCTACCAACTCGTCAGCCTGGCGAGCAACCGGTGCCTGGACGTCGCCAGCCCCGACTCACCCGATCCGGTCCGCCTCCGGATCTGGGACTGCGGCGACGCCCGGAACCGGAACCAGCGGTGGACCTTCCAGGCCGACGGCAGCATCCGGCTGGGCGGCAGGTGTGTCGACGTACTCGGCGCGTCGAGCGACGAAGGGGCGCCGATCCAGCTGACCACCTGCAACAACACCCCGGCGCAGAAGTTCACCCTCAACGGCCAGCGCCAGCTGGTCAACGCGCACAGCGGGATGTGCCTCGACGCGCTCGACGAGGGCACCGCGAACGGGACCCCGATCCAGCAGTGGACCTGCTACAGCACCGCGGACAACCAGAAGTGGCTGAGACGCTGACCTCCACCCCGGGATCGGGACTCCCGCCCCGGGCTCACCGCTCGGCGCCGACCAGCCACTCCAGCGTCGCCGGGGTGGCCTCGAAGTGACCGGCGTGCCCGACGTCGGGTCGGGTGGTGAGCTGCGCACCGGGGATCCGGGCCGCCAGCCACCGCCCGTGCCCGACCGGCACCGCCGAGTCGAGTTCGCCGTGCCACAGCCGTACCGGCCGGCTGATCGTCGCCGGGTCGAAGCCCCACGGCAGGCCGAACAGCGCGAGCGTGTCGCCCGTCCAGCCGGCGAGCCCGGGGCGTACCGCCTCGGTGAACGCGGCCCGGAGCATCGCGCTGATCTCCGGACGGCTGAGGATCGCCTGGTCGAGTGGGGGCAGCAGGGCGAGCGCGTCCACCGAGCCGGTGGTCGCGGCCAGGTGCTTCTCCATCGCCTCGGCGCCGTGCAGCGCCGCCTCGGCGCTGGCCCGGTTGCCGTCCATCATGCCGTCCGTCCACTCCAGACCTTCGGCGTCCCGGGGGGCGAGGCTGGCCAGCGTGGCCGCCCTGACCACTCGGTCGCCGTGGCGGGCGGTGAACGCCAGCGCGTGCGGCCCACCGCCGGAGACCCCGAAGATGGGGAACCGGTCCAGTTCCAACGCGTCGGCGATGGTCGCGATGTCGTCGGCCGCGTCCACCACCCGACGTCCCGGTTTCGGGGTGGAACAACCGAAACCCGGCCGGTCGTACGTGATCAGCCGGATGCCGAGTCGGGTGAAGAGCTGGTCGTCGGGATAGCGGGCGAGCCGACTCATCGGGCTGCCACAGACGTAGAAGACCGGGGTGCCGTCCGGTTCACCGAATTCCTCCACCGCAAGCACCCGAGCGTCGGCGGTGATGACCTCTCGCATCCCGCCAAGCTAGCCGTGTCGGTGGCCGGAACCTACACGCTGTCGGCGAACACCCCGCCGCGGTACGGACGCCTGGTCATTCCGTTCCCCCGCCCGCAAGGCCCGGTGCGGCGGGCCGGGACCGGGTTCGACGTCGGGAACCCGCGACCGGGCGGGTCCCGCGTGTTGGTGGACGCCTGTCCACAGTCGCCGGGCTAGTCTGTCGGGGCGAGGGCCTCGGCGGTGGTGAGCAAACGCCGGCCCTGCTCCTGTTCGCCGAGCCGCATCAGGTAGAGGCCGGTGGAAACCCGCTCCAGGTAACCCCACTGCCAGATGGCGGTCTCGTCGACCCCGGTCCGCTCGGCGAGCCAGCCGGTCACCGCTCCGGCGGCTGGCGGGAAGCCGTCACGCGGACAACCGCTTCGGCACCGGGTTCCGACCCTTCCGACCGGGCGTCCAGTATGGAGTGCCGGTGGGTCAGGGCCGGCGACCGTACCACCGCGGCACCGGCCAGCAGCGCAAACGCCACGATCACCATCACCCGTATCGCCTGGTCGGCCGGCAGGCGTACCGGATGTAGCGGCAGGGTCGCCAGCCCGACGGTGACCACGCACGCCACGACGGGCCAGAACAGGACCGGTCGGGGCACGGTCGGCGGCGGTGCGCCGTACCACTGACGGAGGAGTCGGCTGCGGCCCAGGTGCAGGACCATCGCCGCGCCGGCGACAAGACCGACGATGTTGGAGACCGCGGAGAGCAGCTCCCACCAGGGCACGCCCGACCACACCTGGTGGCGTAGGAACGGAAAGATGACTCGGCCCCCGTCGACGGTCGGATGGGTGAACGCGTCCCAGCCGATGTGGCTGGCCGCCCCGACCAGCGCGGAGGTCGTGGTGACCCGCCAACTGTGGCGCACCTTGCCGAGGGTTCCGTAGTCACGTAACGCCAACCCGCCGACGTCCGGCAGGTGGGCGGCGATCGTCGGCGCCGCCCAGCGGATCAGCCGGGTGGCGACCAGGGTCAGCGGCAGCGCCCACCACAGTGGCGCGTGCCAGGCGTGGCTGTGGATCGTCACGCCGTAACCGTCGGCGACAAACGCGATATCGGGTACGACCGCGCCGACCGTCAGTGCCACCCCGTCGAACCACCGGGGACGCCACCGTTTCAGCGCGACGGCGACAACCGGATGCGTGGGCAGCGTCAAGGGCATGATCAACAACGTACGGGCACGCCCTCGGTCACCGGCGCGCACGAGGTGTGATTTTTGTGAAAAAGGTGTGACCCCGCCGTGCCCCGAACCCCGGGAGGGCGGACCGCGCCCGGGAAGTTCCGGCCCAGGTCGCCGCGAAGCTACCCGCCGCAGCACTCACTCAGACATGTCACATTTGCTTGCGTCAATGTAAAGTCGATCCTGTGAATTGACGGGTCGCTGACAACCCGCCAGGGCAACGCCGCCTCCACCGTTCAGGCATCAACGTCATTTGGGGAGAACAGTACATGAACGAACATCAGGACGGTTGGCTGCGAGCACGATGGCGGCGTTCAACGGAAGCCGTCATCGGCACGGCGGCGACAATCGCCGGAACCGCCGTACTCGTCATTGGACTCACGGCGGTCCCGGCCGCCGCGGGTGCCGGTCCCGCCGAGCGCGGCCCGCTGAACGCCCCGCTCGCCGCCCCGGCGGTTGCCAGCGTCGCTGCCGGTAACGCCTTCAGCTGTGCGACCGGTACCGACGGAACCCTGTGGTGCTGGGGCAGCAACCTGGCCGGCCAGCTCGGTGACGGGACCACCACGAGCCGGAGCACCCCGGCGCGGGTCGGCACCGCCACCACCTGGGCCAGCGTCGACGCCGGCGCGAGTTTCACCTGCGGGGTCCAGACGAATGGAACGCTGTGGTGCTGGGGCAGCAACCGCAAGAGCCAGCTCGGTGACGGCACCACCACGAACCGCAGCGCCCCGGGGCAGGTCGGCACCGCGACCACCTGGGCCAGCGTCAGCGCCAGCGACAGTCACGCCTGCGCCATCCGGACCAACGGCACCCTGTGGTGCTGGGGCAGCAACCGCAACGGGCAACTGGGTACCGGCGCCGCCGCGACCACCCCGACACAGGTCGGCACGGCGACCAACTGGGCGAGCGTCACGACCGGCTTCGCACACACCTGCGCGGTCCGCACCGACGGCACCCTGTGGTGCTGGGGTGACAGTTCGAACGGACAGCTCGGTCTCGGCATCATGAGCTACCGGACGACGCCGGCGCAGGTCGGTACCGCCACCTGGACCAGTGTGACGTCCGGGTACGCCCACACCTGCGCGGTCCGCACCGGCGGGGCGCTGTGGTGCTGGGGCGAGAACGGGTACGGGCAGCTGGGCGTCACCGCCGGCACCCAGTCCTCACCGGTCCAGGTCGGCAGCACCACCACCTGGAGCAGGGTCAACGCCAACAACGACTCGGTGTGCGCGGCGCGCACCGACGGCAGCCTGTGGTGCTGGGGCAACAACACGAACGGGCAGCTGGGCGACGGCACGACCACCCACCGGTTCGCCCCCACCCGGGTGGGTACCGCCACCACCTGGACCACCGGCTTCTCCGTCAGCAACCACAGTTGCGCGGTCCGCACCGACAGCAGCCTGTGGTGTTGGGGCAACAACGCGAATGGGCAGCTGGGCGACGGCACCACCACCGCGCGGTCGACCCCGGCACAGCTGACCCTCCCGGGCTGACCGTGACCGACGATTTCTGATGCCATGCCGTCGGCCCGGGCCGCCGATACTCAGGCGGCCGAGCCGACGGCATGAGCACGTGTCTCTTCCCGGCCGTTCAGCTCGTCAACGACCTGAGGGTGTTGTCCAGCGTGCCGAAGATGACGTCCGAGCCGCCGTCCCAGTGGGGTACCGGGTCGGGCTGGCCCGGTGCCGGCGCCCAGAGCCACCAGATGTTCTGCCAGGGGTCGAGCATCCTGCCGAGCGTCGATTCGCCGTAGAACGGGGTCGGTTCGGTGACGGTGGTGGCGCCATGGTTGTTGGCCCGCTTGAGCACCGTCGCCACGTCACGAACCCACACCTGGAGCAGACCGGGCCGCAGCGGCCAGCCGTCGAGCCGGTCGGCGATCATCAGATCGACGCTGCCGAGACGCAGTTGGGCATGGATCAGCTTGCCGTCGGGCATCGGCGTCCGCGCCTCAACGGTCTCCGGGACGTCGAAGACCTCGGAGACGAAGGTGACAAGACCGGCCGCGTCGTCCACGATCACGAACGGGTTGAGTACGGCGGCGGCGTCGGGGACCAACTGCTGCGGGAGCAGCATCTCACTGTTCATGCCCGGCAGCCTCGCAACAGTTCCGGTCAGATCCTGACCGCTGTGCCGGACGACGGCGCACGCGGCCGGAACGACTGACCGACGCCCCGCCTCAGGGCCAGCTCGGAACACATCTCTCCCTATGGATAGATAACCACCGTCGAGCAGCAAGAACAAGACTTGATCTTGTCGCGACTCGGCACCACGCTTTCACCATGTCCTGGGACCCATTCACGACCCTGCAGAACGCTCTCTGGATCGGTGGCGGCCAGTGGGCCGGCAAATCCACGGTCGCCGGAATGCTGGCCGACCGTTACGGCCTCACCCACTACCACTACGACTACCACGACGCCCGAGGCCATCTGGACCGCCGGACAGCACAGCAACTACGCCGCGGCGAAACACCCTCTGAGGTCGACGCGGAGAGCATGTGGATCCGATCGACAGTCGAGCAGGCCGTCGAGAGCGCCCGCTCAGTCTTTGTGGAACGCTTCGAGTACGTCCTGGACGACCTCCGCGCCCTCGTGTCGCCGCACCCGATCATCGCGGACGGGTGGGGGCTTCGCCCCGAACTCGTCGCCCCGCTCATCTCCTCGCCGCAGCGGATGGTGGTCATGGTGCCCACCGAGGAATTCCGACAGCACCAGCTCCAGTATCTACCACGCGCCGGCACCCTCCGGATCGACGTCAGCGATGCCCAACTCGCCCAACGGAACCGGATCGCGCGCGACCGGCTGCTCGCCGAAGACGCGGTCCGTAATGCCAAGCGCCTCAACATCCGCGTCATCGAGGTGGACGGATCCCGCGACGCTCACGCCATGACGAGCCTGGTGGCCGAGCACTTCTACGAATTTCTGCCGTAGACACTCTGACTGCTCAGAAGCCACCGCCGTCGGCGGATGCGCTACCTGTGCCTGTTGAGCAGGCGCGGGGACTGCACCAGCGTCCTGGGTGCCGTCGACCCTGGTCGCCCCTTCGGTCGTCGGCGCCGCCGCCCGGTGCAGGTGTGGGTGCCGGAAATCGAGGCGATCCACACTGACCGAAGGATCAGTGCGTACCCTGTCGCGGAACCGACATCTGTTGTCCCACCCGATGTCTACCCTCACGGTGACGCGTACACAGTGCAGTCTGGAGAGGGCGCCTTGTCCGAGTCGTCAGCCACGCCCCCGTCTACCGCAACGCCGCCGGCACCGCAGCCGCCGGAGTCCGCACCGCAGCGCGCCGTGCGATGGCTGCGCACGTTGCCCGGCATCGTCTTCTCGATCATCCTCGCGGCGCTCGTCACCTGGGCCACCACCGCCGCACTGACCCGGATCGACCAGAAGGTCGAGGTCGCCCGCCCGGTCATCGTCTCGGTGGTGACCAACCCGGCGCTGGTCGGCGCGTACGCCGAGGACGGGATCAGCGTCGTCTTTCCCCCTGGCAGGGCTCCAATCGGCAAGCCCGGCAGGGGCTGCCGGGACTTCCACGACTGGGCACTGACCAACGGCTCGTACGACGCCGGGGAGAGCAAACTCCAGGTCGTCGTGCAGGGCAACGCCAGGTACGACGTCTACCTCGCCAATCTTCGCGCGGTGGTGGTCGGCAAGGCCGCCCCGATGTCGGGCATCCAAGCGCAATGCCCGTACGGCTCACCTGTCTCACCCCGGCGGCTGGCCATCGACCTGGATCGCCCCAACCCCGTGGCCGAGTACCAGTCCGAGGAGGGTGGGCCGTTCGCGTTCTCCATCAAACAGGGCGAAACCGAGACGTTCCTGGTTCGGGCGAGCACCGAGACCGCCTCGTACGAGTGGGTGATGGATCTCGACGTGGTGGTCAACGGCGAGTCGACCACCGTCCGGATCGACGACCAGGGCAAGCCGTTCCGCACCAGCGTCGTGGAGGAGGTGAGCGAAAAATGGCTCTGGGACTGGGAAAGCGAGTGGGTCCTGGGCTGACCGTCGCACTCGGCGTACTGCTCGCCGGCTGCACCGCGGAACCCGCCGCTGTCGAGGCACCCACGCTCGTGGTCACGGACCTACCCGACCAGATCGACGGCCACGCGGTGTCGATGCTGGCGATGGCCGCCGACGGACGGCTGCTCGCCGGCACCCAGGACGGGTACGTGCTGCTCCTGGACACGCCCACCGCCGCCCCGAGGATCCTGCACGAGATGCCGGGCAGGCGGACGTTCGACGTCGCGCTCTCGTCGGACGGTTCCGCGTATGCCGCCACCATCGTCAACACTCCCGACGACTTCTTCTACGGGCGGACCGACGGTTCGGTGACCTGGCAGGTGCGGCACGACGACGATCCCAGGCCCGGCTACTACGTGGCGGTCTCCGCCGACGGAACACATGCGGTCAACCTCGGGTTCGTCGCGACGGTCTTCGACCTCAGCACCGGAGCCCAGCTCCGGGAACTGGCCGCCGAGGAGGCCACCCTCGGCTCCGAAGGGGGCGAGTTCACGCAGTTCACGATCGAGGGTTCCACCGTCACCGCGGTCGCCAACCAACGCGTCGCCCGCTGGGGCGACAGCCCGACCGCCCAGGTCTTCGATTGTTTCTGTGACCCCCGGTCGAGCGCGATCTCCCCGGACCAGCGGCAGGTCGCTTTCGGCACCGTCGACGGACACCTGCTCATCCTGGACGCGACGTCGGGCAAGCCGCTACTGGACCGCACGGTGACCGCCGCCCCGAACGACAGGGTGTGGGGCGTCAATTTCGTCGAGGAGGGCCGCTCCGTCCTGACCGGCACCGAGTCCGGGCTGCTGACCCTCTGGGACGTGGCCGGGGACGAACGCATCGCCACGCACACCTTTGCCGGCGGCCGGGTCGGGTTGGTCATCGCGACCGGTCGGGCCGACACCGTCCTCGTGCAGATCAACTACGACGACCGGGTCGACTGGGTCGCCGTACGGGTCGACCGGTCCTGACCGCGTTGACGGCAAGCGTCGCCGTGCCTTACTTGCCTGAATGATCAGCCACGTACGTACCCCGGCCCGGCTGGCCGATGATCAGGTCCCGGTCATGGAGCAGCGAGAGCGCCCGGTACACCGTCCCGGTGCTCGTGTCGTACATGTCAGCCAGTTCACTCGTCGACGGCAGCTTGGTTCCAGGCGTCAGTTCCCCGCTTCTGATCTTCTCGCTGATCTCGTTGACGATCCGTCGGAACGTCGGCTCCTGTGTGGGCATGGGGTGTCTCCAGTTGGTTCGGCACCCTGATCATGCCTCACCTACTGGATTAGCTGCAATAACTACAGCAAGAACACTCTTCTATCTCTAGACCTACTGTACCTACTGTAGTAGGTTGCTCATCGTCGCTCTCCAGTTGGTTCGGCAACCCGACTGAGAACGGCATGGTCGGGGCGGGCGTACACCCGAAACGTGCCCGTCCCGACCGCTCGTAGGCAGCCCTGTGGTCGTACTCGCCGCCCGGCTGCGGTCGCAGGGCGGGTGGTCCGGCTCGGTGTCCCCTACCGCCGGGCCGGGCCGCCTCTCCCACCTCGTCGGAAGGTGCTCTCCCATGCGCAGACTGCTCAGACTGTTCCGGTCCAGCCCAGCACCAGCGCCCCGCACGATCCCGGGCCGGCCGCCCAACACGGGTGCCAACTACTACTGGTCGGCGGGCCGCCGGGCGATCAGTGAGTCCCAGGTACGCCACCGGCAGTTCAACCCCGCCCGGCGAGGGCTCGACCCGACCGAGGTACGCGGCTTCCTCGACCAGGTCGCCAACGAGCTGGTGGCGCTCCGCGCCGAGCTGGCGCGTACCCATGAGGAGAACGTCCGGATCAAGAACGCGCTACGCGACTGGCAGTCGCGGTTCCGGTCCCGGATGGTGGCATGACCCGCCAGAGGTACGTCATCCACCTCACCGTGACCAGCCGCGACCTCGACTCGGCGCGACTGCTGGCCCGTACCCTCACCCGGTCGTTGCACTTCCTGCCTGAGCTGTCGCCCGGCGAGACGACGGTCTCCGAGGAGGGCGACCAGGTGGCCCAACACCGGGTCTTCTGCGACCGGCTACTCGACGGCGGCCGGCGCTGCCCGTTGAGGGCCGGCCACGTTGGCACCTGCTTCCGGACCAGCCGGCCCGGCGACGCCGGCCCCGACGACGACCTTCCGGACGACTCGGCGGGTGACGATGGCACCTGATCCGGGTACGACAACAACCACCGTCACCTGCCCCCGCTGCACCGGTACGACCATCGTTGTCGACCCGTGCCGTTGTCGGGACGGCAACGGCGGCTTCCTGGTCGACCAGTCGAACGTCGGCCACTCGAACGCCGGCCAGTCGGAGGCGACCGGCATGGGCCGCCCATGGCCGGACTGCGAGCTGTGCGGCGGCGACGGCGCGGTCGCCGGCCCGTGCCGGGAGTGTCACGGGTACGGTCGGCTCCGCGCCCAGCTCGTACTCACCGTCGCGAACCTCGACAGCGGTGCGGTCGCCTCGGCGAGCGTCGTACCCGGATCGGTGCCGCCCACCGTCGCACCCGGCGGCAGCGGTTGGCAGATCGCGCTCGGGCCGGTCCTGGCCGACCTGGCCACCCGGGTCGACGCCGCACCGCCGACCCTGCGTGAGGTCTTCACCCCGGAACGGCCACCCGCCCCGGACGGTGAACTCAGCATCCCGCTGCCGTACGACTGGCGCCCGGACCTGCCCGCCGCCGACCGGCACCGGATCGAGGCGGCGGCGCTGGCCAACCGGTCGTACGCGCCGTGGCTGGTCTTCGTCGGGCACGGCGCCGTCACCGAGGCCGGCAACTGCCTCGACCGGTTGTGTCGACTCGCCGAGCGGCTCTGCCTCGATCTGGTCGTCGAGGTACGGGCCGACTGTTCCACCGCCCTGACCTGGGACATCCGCTTCGAGACGAGTGGGGCGGCGGTGCCGGACCGGCCGCACGGCCAGCATCCCGACCTGGCGACGGCGGTCCGGCACACCACCGTCGCCGACGCCTTCGACAACCTCGCGGAACGCTGCCGCACCGCCCCGGCGCACTTCCTCCACCCACCGCCACCCGTCGCCGTCGCGATCCACGCCGAGCCGACCGACCTCGACCAGCTCGAACGTCGGATCGTCGGGGACTGCGGGGACGGCGCCGGAGCCCAGGCGATCTGGCGGAACGGAAGGTGGTGGCACACCCGGCTACGCACCGGGGAGCGCGGCACCAGCTTCCGGGTTCTCGACACCGGCCAGGTCGCCCACCGGTCCACGGCCAGCCTGCTCCGAACCTGGGAACCGCCGGCACCGGGTTGGCGCGGTGAGCCGATCCCGTACCTCGCCTGTGACGCATGCGGCGGTCGCGGCACCCGGGAGTGGTTCCTCGGCTGCCACGGCTGTGGCGGGACCGGTCGGCGATACCAGGGGCTGGTGCTCACCGTCACGGATCTCGAACGTCGGGTCGTACACCTGAACTGGCGGCCGGACGACGGCACCGGACCGACGACGCTGGTCGCGACCCAACCCGCCGGTCAGCCGGTGGTCCAGCTCGCCGGAGGCCACCGACTCCGCACCTGGGCCGACAACTTCGGGGTACGTCCCGACGAACTGACCGACCCGGAGACCGGACACACCCTGGACCAGGACCTCCTGGACGGCATCGTGACGCTCAGCGACCCGCACGGCAATCCGGTCACGGCGTACCTGGCCGCCGCCGGTCGGGGACGGCCCGCCGGGCGGGTCATCGTCGCCGCCGTGCCCCGGGACGCCCCGCCGCTGGCCGATCTTGTCCGGCTCGTCCACGGCCTCGGCCTGGCGGTACAGGTCACCGTCGCCGACTACCAGCACAACGCCGGTGACCCCCGGCTCGTGCACGGAGTTCACTGGCAGGTCGAGGTGGTTGATCCGGACAGTCCGCTCGGCCCGGCCAGCCCACCGCTTCGGCAGAGCCTGCCCGAGGCGGTCGGCTACTGCCTGCGTTTTCTCGGGCCGGCGCTGCTGGCGACCGTACCCGTCGATCCGGATCATCCGCTGCGGGTGCCGCAACAGCCGGTCCCGCCCGCCGAACCGCCTGACCCCACCGACCACCTGCGGCAACTCGCCGCCCGGCATCCCGGCGAACCGGTCGTCGCCCGCCTCGATCCCCGCTGCCGTCGGAGCAGGGCCACCGAGTGAACCCGCCGAGCAGGGCCGTCGAATGGCTGTGACCGACTTCGACTCGGCCCCCAGCCGGAGATCAGGGCCACGAAGCCGGTCGCGCACCGATGTCAGCCGAGGACCGTCGCCGAGCGCCCCTCGTCAACCGTGTACGCGCCTGCGGAGATCGCGCCGAGGCTCTTGGGGTTGAGGGTCAGCGAGACGACGCCGCCGGGCAGTACGCGCGAGCTCTCTTCGACGGTTGCGAACGTCGCGGGCGTCGATCCGTCCGGGAACAGACGCTTCCCCGTGCCGACGATGACGGGGAATTGGAGCAGCCGGTAGACATCGACGAGTCCTGCCTGGTGCAGCGTCTGCACGAGTTTCCAGCTTCCGTGAACCTGGAGTTCCTTGCCGGGAAGCTCCTTGAGGCGGCGTACCTCGTCGGCCAGGTCACCGCGTAGGACCGTCGTCGGGTTCCAATCGGCTTCATCGTCGGTCAGCGTGGAGCTGACGACATACTTCGGCAGCGTGTTGAGCTTGGTGGCGATCAGGTTGTCCGGTTCGGTGACCTTCGGCCAGTACCCGCCGAGCAGGCCGAAGCTGGTGCGGCCGAAGAGGAACGCGTCAGCCTCACGGAACCAGCTCTCGACGACCTCGTTGGTGTGCGCCGAGGCGTGCGGAACGAGCCACCCGCCGCGGTCGAAGCCGCCGGAGCGGTCCTCGTCGGGATTTCCGG
The DNA here is from genome assembly GCF_036422035.1 of Plantactinospora sonchi. Classification (NCBI taxonomy): domain Bacteria; kingdom Bacillati; phylum Actinomycetota; class Actinomycetes; order Micromonosporales; family Micromonosporaceae; genus Plantactinospora; species Plantactinospora sonchi. The sequence continues at coordinate 69,351 of NZ_JAZGQK010000010.1, read as the reverse complement.
GTCCCTGCATGACGCCGTCGAGACTGACAAAGGTGTTGACGCTGAGCAGCACGGTTTTCCTCTGAATTCGGGTCGTGGACAGCCGGCCAGGTTTGGCTGGCAGACGGACGCTAGCTGCCGGGCCCAGGGCGGGTCTTGTACAGGAACGACATCGCGGCGAAGTGGCCCGCCTGCAGCTCGCGTGCGGTGTACCCGACGTAGCGACGCAGCGCGTGCGCGAGGTGGGCTTGGTCGAAGTACCCCAACGTCTCGACGACTCTGCGCCAGTCAAGGCCGTCGCGCAGCATCGTGGCCGCGGCGTTCGCGCGGTCGATCTGCCGTACGGCGGTTCGGGACAGTCCAGTGATCGCTCGGTAACGACGCTGCAGGGTCCGCTCGGTCGGGCTGGCTTCGAGATGCTCGGCGACCTGCTCCTCGTCCCCGAGTTGCGATCGCACCAGCAGACCCGCGTCCTGCAGTCGCCGGACGAAGTGCTCGACGTTCTCGAACGTCGGCGCCTCCCAGCCCTCGCCCCCGATGACGATCCTGCTCGATTCCGTCACCGGGAACGGCACGTACCCGTCGACGATCGAGGCTGCGGGATGCGGCCGGAGAACCGCGCCGAACGCGAACCGGATCCCGAGGAACTCGGTGCCCGGCGGGACCGGTGCCGTGGTCGCCCTCGTCTCCGGCCCGCGCAGGCTGGCGAGTAGGCGTCCCTGCCCCCGCGAGAGGATCAGATGCCAGCAGGTGCGTGCTGCGGACGTCATCGTCTCCTCCGCGTCAGAGCGGCTGCGCCACACGCGGTCGACGAGGCTCACGTCGAGCTCGGTGTCGCGATGCTCGAACCGCAAGGCCACGACCTCCTCCTTCCTCGATCTGCCGAGGTCCCCCCTGAGGCTAGCGACGTCGACGATCAGGGCCGACACGTGCCAGAAGCGCAAGAAGTACGACCGGGAGTTCCGTGCGGGAGTGTCCGGAAGCGCAAGAAGTACGACCGGGAGTTCCGGGCGGGAGTGTCCGGATCGCCCAGAAGGCGGGGAAGCCGGTCGCGCAGATCACCCGGGACGTGAACCAGCACAGCTCGGGGCTGGACCAACCGGGTCCCGGGCCGGGCGCGACGGCCGTACTCGCGGCTCTGACGACTTCGACACAGGCTAGCCGGGCAGGCCGCGCCAGGAGAGTTTCGGCTCCGCGCGCAGCGTCGTCTGGTAGTCGACGGCGGTGGTCTCCTTACCCCACTGCGGCATGCCGGCGGGCAGGTCCTGCTGGTCGACGAGCACCTCGACCACCGTCGGCCGGGCCGGCACCCCGTGCAGCCGGTCGAGTACGTCCGCCAACTCGCCCTCGGTGCTGACCAGGTGTGAGTCGATCGCCACCTCACGGTTGAACACGGCCGGCAGGTCGGCGTACCGCCAGTTGTCGATGTCGTTGTACGGCTGGTGCGGCCCGTTGACCACCCGCTCGACGGTGTACCCCGCGTTGTTCATCACGAAGATGATCGGCCGCTGACCGAGGGCCATCATCCGGCTGATCTCCTGCACGGTCAGTTGCAGCGAGCCGTCCCCGGTGATCAGGACGATCCGCCGGTCCGGGCTCGCCGTCGCGGCGCCGAACGCCGCCGGGATCGCGTACCCGATCGCACCCCACAACGGTGCCTGTACGCAGACCGCGTTGCGGGGCAGCCGGATCGACCCCACCCCGAAGGAGGACGTACCGGTCTCCGGCACGATGATGTCGCCCTCTTCGAGGATCGTCGCCAGGGCCGGCCAGAACCGGGCCTGGGTGATCGGCCGGTTGCTGGCCGGGTCGAGTCGGGCGTCCGGCGCGCGTCCCGGGTCGGCGGCCGTCGGCCAGTCGACCGAGCGGGTCGGGGCGATGGTGTGCAGCCGGGCCAGCGCGGCGTCCGGGGCGACCGGTTCGAAGATCTGTCCCGCCACCGCGCAACTACCTCGGCCGATGGTGATGATCCTCCGGGGGTCGAGGTCGGCGGTGAAGAGCCCGTCCCAGTCGAAGAACTTCGTCCCCACACAGACCAGTACGTCCGCGCCCTCGATCACCTGTCGGACCGGCTCCACGCTGTCGCCGCCGTTGTAGATGCCGACGTAGTTCGGGCTGCTCTCGTCGATCAGGCCCCGGCCGAGGCTCTGGGTGGCGGCCGGCCAGTGCCGCTCGGTGAGGAAACTGGCGATCTCGGCGCCGAGGCCGTACCGCAGCGGCAGGTTCCCGACCAGCAGGGCGGGGCAGACCGCTCCGGCCAGCAACCGCTGCGCGGCGTTCTCGAGGGCGGCGCGGGGGGCGCCCCACCGGGCGGCGGCGGGCGGGGCACCCCCCCCGGCCGGCATCGCCACCGGCTGGTGGGCGACGTCGCCCGGCAGCCGGAGGTAGACGGGCCGTCGCTGTGTCCAGCACTCGCCCAGCACGCGGTCGATCTCGGCGTCGGCGTTGCCCGGGCTCAGCGTCGCCTGGGCGACGGTCACCTCCCGGGCGATCCGCACCCACCGGTCGAAGTCGCCGTCGCCGAGCGAGTGGTGCATCGACGCTCGGCGGTCCATGATCTCCATCGTCGGTCCGCCGACGATCGAGACGATCGGCACCGACTCCGCCATCGCCCCCGCCAGCCCGTTGACCACGGAGAGCTCACCCGGCCCGAAGGTGGTCACCATCGCCGCGATCCCGGCCAGCCGTCCGTAGCCGTCCGCCGCGTACGCGGCGTTCATCTCGTTGCAGTTGCCGATCCAGTCGATCCCGTCGTACGCCTCGATCTGGTCGAGGAACTCCATGTTGTAGTCGCCGGGCAGCCCGAAAATGTGCCGTACGCCGAGATCGGCCAGCCGGCTGAGCAGCAGTTCGCCCACGGTTGTGGTCGCTGGAGAACTTTTCGACATGACCGCCCCCGTCGTCGCGTTCCAGCCGGTTCCCGAAGCACCGCGAGCGATGGTCGACCCCCACGCCGTACGCGGCGAACAGCCGGTGATTCCCCGCTCGGCGTCGGGCACACCTGCCCGACGGTTCCGGCCCGGAGCGATGCCAGGACGACACCATCATGTTGTTGACCCGCGGTAATGCTCCTTCGCGCAGATGCGGCTGGAGTACTACTAGTACCGCAAACGCGGTACGCATCGGCTCCTGGCCGCCGGTAGCTTCCTCCGCAGCCACGATCACCGCGGAAGGCCCTCATGGATTCGCTACTGCTCGCCCGGTTGCAGTTCGCCACGACCGGATCAATCCACTTCCTCTTCGTCGCCGTGACGCTCGGCCTGGTGACCCTGCTGGTCTACCTGCAGACCGCGTGGTTCGTGAGCAGGAAACCGATATACGAACAGCTCACCCGCTTCTGGGGCACCTTGTACGTCATCAACTACGTCCTCGGCATCGCCAGCGGCATCGTGATGGAGTTCCAGTTCGGACTGAACTGGAGCGGGCTGTCCCGCTACGTCGGCAACGTCTTCGGGGTACCGGTGGCGATCGAGACACTGGCCGCGTTTTTTCTGGAGTCCACCTTCCTCGGCATGTGGATATTCGGCTGGCACCGACTGCGGCGCGGGGTGCACCTGGCCCTGCTCTGGGGCGTGGCGATCACGGCGTACGCCTCGGCGTTCTGGATCATGGTGGCGAACTCCTGGTTGCAGAATCCGGTCGGCTACGAGGTTCGGGACGGAGTCGCCCACCTCACCGACTTCTCCGCCCTGGTCGGCAACCGCACTCTGATCTTCGCGCTGCCGCATGTGCTGGGAGCGGCGCTGATGGTCGGCGGTTTCCTGATGGCCGGGGTGAGCGCCTGGCACCTCATCAGCCGGACCGCCGACTTCGCCGTCTTCCGGACGTCACTGCGGATCGGCCTGGTCGCCGGCACGTTCGGCGCGGTGTTCACGTCGGGCTTCGGGTTCGCGCAGTATCCGGCCGTCGGCCCGGTGCAGCCGACCAAATTCAACGCGGATACACCCGAGGCGGCGGCGCTGGTCGACCAGTGGACCGCACAGTTCGGCCCGGGCGACTACCACGCACCCGAGTGGCTGGTGACGCCGCTGGAGTTGATGACAACCCTCGGCCTCGTCCTCGGCCTCGGGGTCTTCCTGTTGCCGCTTTTCTACCGCAACTGGATCATCCGGCTCCGCCTCCCGCTGTACCTGATCCTCCTGGTCACCCCGCTACCGTTCGTCGCGGCGATCGCCGGATGGCTGGTCCGCGAAATCGGTCGGTACCCCTGGGCGGTCTACGGCCTGCTGCCCACCGCCGACGCGATGAGTCCCGTCGGGCAGCCCACCTTGCTCGCCTCGTACCTGGGTCTGACCTCGCTGCTCGGCGCTCTCGCGGTCGCCAACTGGGTACTGCTGGTCCGGCATGCCGCCCGGGGAGTGGGCGATCTGGCGCTCGGCCGGGCTCCGGAACGGCCGCCGAGCGAGCCGTCCGACGACGCCTCCGAATCCGTCTTCGCCGTCGAGGAGCGCTGACAGAGATGCCGGAAGTTTGGTATTTCCTGCTTGGTCTGTTCTTCGCCACATATCTGGTGCTCGGCGGATACGACTATGGCGTGGGCATGCTGCTCACCCGTACCGCCCGGTCGGTATCCAACGCGGACGTCGGATCGGCGCACGGTAGGCGGGCTCCCGGCACCGAAGCGGAACCGCGCCGGGCCACACTCGCCGTGCTCGGCCCGTTCTTCCTCGGCAACGAGGTCTGGCTCGTCGCGGCCGTCGGTATCCTGTTCGGCGCCTTTCCCGCGCTGGAGGGGGAGTTCCTGGCTGGCCTCTATCCTGCCGTCCTGCTCGCCCTGGTGGGGGTGGTCGTGGTGACCGCCGCCGTACCTATGCGCAGCCGCCCGACGACTGCCCGGAACCGGCACGGCTGGGATCACGTCGTGGTCACCGGTAGCTTTCTCGCGGCCTTCGGCTGGGGTGCGGTCATGGCCGGATGGCTACAGGGCGTACCGCTGACCGGGGTCGGTCACGTCGAGGGCGTCGGTCATGTGTTCACCCCGTTCGTCCTCGCCGGAGGTCTGGCCCTGGCCGGGCTGATCGCCGTGCACGGCGCCGCCCTGCTCGCGCTCCGGCTGCCCGTCGAGCCGGCCGCCCGGCTCGCCCTGCTCGGGCACCGGTTGGTGCCCGTCGCGCTCGTCGCGCTCGTCGTCGCCACCGTGCTGGGCCTGCTCTCGGAGCGGGTACGGCAGAGCGTGCAGCAGCCCGCCGCCGCGGTGCTGCTGCCGTTGGTGCCGTCCGTGGCCCTGCTCGTCGCCCGGTGGGCGTTCGCCCGGCACCGGGCGGTCCTCGCGTTCGCCGCCACCTCCGCGGCGCTCGCCGTGCTGGTGCTGCTGATCGGGGCGGCACTGTTGCCGTACGCTCTGCCGTCCAGCCTCGATCCAGCGGCGGGGCTGACCGTCCGGCAGGCCGCCGCCAGCGAGCCGACCCTGTCGTTGCTCGGCTGGTTGACCCTACCGCTGCTCCCCGTCCTGTTGGGCTTCCAACTGATGTGCTGGTGGGTGTACCGGGGGAGGCTCAACGCGGGTACGCCGACGTACTGGTGAGTCGCTCCCGCCTCGGCCGGGCCGCGGCCGCCGTCGTACTCCGACAAGAACAGCGGGTTACGGGCAGGGCTGGTCGGCGCGCGGTGCGCCAGATAGGTCGACAGCAGCACCCCCGTTGGCGCCTCGTACGCGACCACGCGCTCGCGCCGGTCCTGGTTCCCCGGTCGTGGTGGACCGGCTCCGAGCCGCGTTCCTCGAGGATCTCAGGCGTACCCGCAGCAATGGAGACGTGACGGGGCTGGGGCTGGGACCGCTCGGGCGGGCGCCTGTTGCCACCGCTGATGCGAGCGGCTCCAACGGCTCCCGCCCCCGCGAACGACATCAGCGTCGGCACTTTCGTCGCTGTCCTGGTGCCTGTGACCTCCGTGGGCTACGGACTCTCGACACGAATCTCCTCACTCAGGATGATCGGCCTCGAGGTACGCGGTGAGCCGTTCGAAGAATTGGACCCAGCCGGCCCGTGCGCGGTCCGCGTGGGCCGGCGCGGTGTGGTACCCCGCCTGGCAGAACCGCATCTCGGTGCGGCCGAGAAGGTCGACGAACGCGACGGTCACCACCGATGCCGGGGTTCCGTCGCGGTTACTCGGGTCGCCGGTGGTGAACACCAGACGCTCCGGCCGATCGACGTCGACGTAGGTGCCGCTGAGCCGGGACGCCGGCGCGTTGTCGCGCCAGATCTCTGCCTGCCAGGAGCCGCCCGGCCGGACGTCGAGGTCGATGTGCTTTCGTGGAGTGCTGAAGCCATGCGGCGCGAACCAGTGCGTGAGGCGCTCCGGGTCGGTCCACGCCCGGAACACCTCCTCCGGCGGCGCGTCGAGAGTGATGACGAGCTGGTACTCGACGTCGGGTCCGCGTTGTACGGCTGCTGTCTCCGTCATCGGTCTGTCCCTTTCCGATCGACTGAACGACCGGACGGGTCTCCGATCGTTACGCCGACAAACCTGCCCGGCCGCGTTATCGATCGGTATTCGGCTCGTTATCCATGAACCGGTCCGCGAGGGTGCATCATCGCGCTCGCCTCACCGGCGTCATCGTGCCCGCCGCACCGTCCAGTGAGAGGTTCTACCCGTGTAACCGACACCCTTCCAGCCGGCGCACGACGACGTTGGCCAGCGCGGTGTCCTGGATGCCGAGGCCGGTCAGGTCGGCGATGGTGACGTCGGTGTCGCTGGTGCGGCCGGGCGCCGTACCGGCAAGAACGGCTCCGAGTGTGACGACGGGCAGCGAGGCGAGTGTCGCGTCATCGAGATGTTTGAGTTCGCCGAGGCGGCAGGCCTGGGTGTGGTCGTCGACGGCGATGCGGTCGGCGCGGGCGATGACGTCAAGACCCAGCTCGCGCTTGTGGGGGGCGTCGGAACCGACGGCGGTGACGTGGACCCCGTCGGGTAGCCGGTCCACGCGGACGAGCGGTTCGGTCGCCGGGGTGACGGTGATGATCAGGTCCGTGCTGGTGAGCCCGGTGCGGATGTCGGCGGCAACCGTGACCCGCCACCCGTGCCGGGCCCGCGCCCAGTACGTGGCAAGGGTTGGTATGGCGATGTTGCGGCCGGTGACCACGGCCACCGCCCGACTGGCGACGTCGACCTTCCCGGCGCGGCGCGGCGACCTCGACAACCAGTCCGTGCTGCCCAGCCCCAACCCGCGATCTCCATGCGGTCACCCGCCGAGCCGACGTGTCGCCGACAACCGCCGGCCGGAGTGTGTTCCCGGCAATTCTGGATCACGTTCAGGAGCGACGGCCGCGTTGGCGCTCTTTCGGGCCGGTCGGCTCCGGATTGCGGTGACCGTGGCGGCCGGCGACCCGGTGGACGGCGGCCTGCACCGCCCGCCTCGGCACCGGGCCGAGATTGTCGACCACGTCGACCAGGACGGCGAGCTGTTCGAGGGCGGCGAACGCCTGCCCGGCGCCGTCGGCGTCGACGCCCTCGTAGAGTTCGAGCCCGACGAAGGCGGCGGAGAGCGCCCGGGCCAGTCCGCCGATGTCGGCGATCTCCGCGAACGGTGAGCCGGCGAGCACCCGACGCAGCACCGACTCGATCTCGTTGATCCAGAGTTGCAGCGCGGCGGCGGTCGGCGCGGCGAGCCGCTCGTCCCGCTGCGCCCCGGCGAGGAGCTGGGCCAGGATCGAGACGTGCCCGAGGCCCTTCTCCTGGTCGTGCAGGTCCCGGCCGACGTCGAGCAGCTCTCGCAGCGTAGCGACCTCGGCGAACCGGTCGGCGTAGTGGCTCACCCGGGCGGCGGTGCTGGTCGTGCAGGCGGCGGCGAGGAGATCGTCGACGGTACCGAAGTGGTAGAAGATCAGCGCCTGGTTCACCCCGGCGGCGGCGGCGATGGTACGCGCCGACACGCCGGCGATGCCGTGCTGGCTGACTGCGGCGAGCGCCCCGTCGAGCAGTCGCTGTTTGGTGTCGGACATCCCTCTCCTCGCCGGCCGGCCGGGCCTCGCGCCACGACGGTGCCGCCCGCCGGGTGCCGTGCCGGGGCGGCGTCGCCGCCCGGTCGGGCCGGGTGCGGCGGTGCGATCATCGCATCGGTGACCGCCTGGGCGAGCCAGGCCACTCCCGGCAGTCGCAGTGACCAGCCGACACCGGCCCAACCCAGGTTGACATGGTCCAGTGCGTGGGCGACGGCGGCCACCCCCCGTTCGGTGCGGCCGTCGCCGCCCTCGTACCGGGCCCGCCACAGCACCTCGGGATGCTCGGCGGCAGGCCTGATCACCAGCCGGTGCGGGCGCCGTCGGTGGAGGAAACCGGCCACCGCCCGGCAGGTCCCGCAGTCCGCGTCGATCCAGAGCACCGCCGGCGGCGGGTCGGACGCGGGGACCGGCGACGGGTACGGCCGCCAGCGCGGCCACCAGTCCCGGACCTGACTCCGGTACGCCCGCCAGGCCGGGCCGTACCGCTGGTCGAGGTACCGCCGCTCGTGCGGGCCGGCCACGGCGACCCCGAACGCGACAGCGGCCAACGCCGCCACGGCGAGCCAGCCGCTGCCGGTGGACGCCGCGATCAGCAGCAGCAGGCCGACGGCGCTGACCTGCATAGGGTTCGCCAGGTAGGCGTACGGGCCGGTGGTGACCAGCCGTCGGGGCGGATCCCACGGGTACGGGGTGCCGCCGCCGCATACCGCGAACTCCCGTACCGCCGCCAGTGCCGGTACGGCGACCAGCAGGCCGACCTGGGCGAGCAGGAACAGCCGGTCGGCCGGCAGAGCAGTGAGCCGTGCCCAGGAGCCGTCGCCGTACTCGAAGACGGCGGTCGGTACGAGCCACAGCGTGACCGCGGTGAAGACGGCCATCTGGAGCAGCACCCGGGCGGTCAGCTGCCGCCGGTCGGCGCTCCACCGGCCGAGCAGTTGGGCGGGCAGCGCCACCAGCAGCAGACCGACCAGTTCGCCGACCAGCCAGTTCGGGGCGAGCCGGACCAGTGGCGCCAGCTCGGGCATCGTCACCGCGTCGAGCCAGAGCAGCAGGCCGAGGGCGGCCGGTACCGGCACCACCCGGCGCAGCAGCACCGGTACGGGTCCCCACAGCACCGCCCAGCCGAGCCACAGGTCGACCGGCATGCCCCGGAACGTGCCGTCGACCTCGGCAAACGTGTACCAGCCGGTGAGCCGGGACAGTTCGTGCAGGGCGGCGATCCCGACCGCCGCCGCGATCCCGGCGAGCAGGGCGGCCAGCCGGACGTCCCGCCGCCGGTCCGGTGCGGGGTGACGTCGCTGGTCGAGGCGGGCCGCGCCGAGCAGCAGCGCCAACGGCACCAGCAGGCAGAGATAGCGCACCGTCGTCACGTCAGGGCCAGCATGTCGAGCAGGTGGCCGGCGCCCTCGTGCATGAGGGCGTCCTGGACCGGGCCGAAGTACCAGGAGGGGTCGAGGCCGCGCTGGTAGGCAGCGGTGACCCGGACCTCGGTCTGTCCGCTGTCGACGGCTCGCCAGTTCAGCTCGGCCCGTCGCCAGGTCACCCAACGGGCGGTGATCGAGGTGTCCTCGGTGAACCGGAAGCCGATCCGGCCCGGTTCGGCCCGCTCGACCTCGACGACCAGGTGCCCGCCCGGCCCGTGTGAGCTGCCGTGGTACGCGAAGACCCACCGGTCGCCGACAGCCAGCCCGTCGCCGGAGACCTGCCGGGGCAGCGGTACGCCGAGCAGCCGCAGCGGCACCGACCGTACCGGGACGGGTTTCGGGCCGGCGGCGATCCGCTCGGCGAACTGGTCGGCCGGCAGCGTGATCCGGCGGACGACCTGCACCGACTGCTCGGGGTCGATCCGCAGCCCGTCGGTGCTGCCCTCGACCCCGCCGGCGAGCAGCAGCGGCAGCACCGCGACCGCGTAGTAGGGCCGGTTGGCACTCCGCCACCAGTGGATCAGCGCGGTGGTGCCGTGCACGACCCCGTAGACCAGCGGCGCCGCGAGGATCACGCAGACCGCGCCTTCCTGCAGCGCCACCGAGGCGAGCAGCAGGCAGACGGTGGTGAACAGGAAGACCCGGCCGTGGGCGGTACGGGCCGGCGTCATCGCCAGGACGACCGCCAGCAGCACTGGCAGCCCGACGAAGAGCAGGGCGCTGTCGGTGCGCCCGGACCGGACGGCGAGGGTGAAGCCGACGACTCCGAACATCCCGATGAGCCCGGTCACGATCCAGTTGGCCGTCCGTGGCCGTGGTGGCTCCTCTGGTGCCGACATCTGCTGCTCCCTCCACCGCACGGCGTCCACCGGTCGCCGATTTGAGCGGGCGCTCAAATCCGAGCCTCAGCATAGGAGTGTTGAGCGAATGCTCAAACCCCTTTGCCGGGTGACCCGGACGACAACGGGCCCCGCCGACCACTGTCGACCGGCGGGGCCCTGAGACAGCAGCAGAGCGTTATCCGCCGACCTGGTACGCCCGGAGCACGGTCTGCTCCACCGCATTGCCGTCCGCGTCGGTGGCGCTCGCCCGCAGTGACACGTGGCCGGCCCGGTCGTGCCGCACCGACGCCAACCAGCCGGTGCCGTCCCGGCTCACCGGCACCGCACGCCAGGTCCGGCCGTCGTCGTACGACACGGCGACGGTCACCGACACCACCGGCCGCTCGGCCACCCCGTCCTGCCGGTGCACCGAGATTCGCACCGGTTCCCGGCCACCGACCGGCACCCGGTTACCCAGGTCGACCGGCGCGTCGAGCAGCATCCCCAGCAGCGGCAACGCCTTGCGGGACGACTCCGTACCGGACCGGAACGTCCAGGAGCCGCTGACCGTGGCGCTCAGCCGCCAGGTCGGCGAGTTGTGGGTCGCCGAGGCGGTGAGCCGGTACGTCGCCACGCCACCCGGTACGGCGAACTGCCCCCGGCCGGGCTGGCCGACGGTGCCGACCAGCTTCCCGTTCCGGTACAGGCTGGTGCTGCCGGTGGTCGCGTCACCGAAATCGGAGGTGGGCTTCGGATGGCCGGCGGCGTCGGTGAACATCGGCAGCACCACGTCGACGACATCGCCCTGCCGACTCACCCACGGCCGGTCGAGGTTGTCCACGGTCGGCCCGGTCAGCGCCGGACCCACCACCGCCCGGTCCCAGTCGACCGTCGGGTTGGCACCCGGACGCAGACTGAGCTCGGCCCGCGCGTTCGCCGGCGAGACCTCGTTGTAGAACGTGACCAACCATCTCCCCGGTGTGTAGTACTCGGTGCGACGCATGGGTGCGAACACCGGCAACGTGAACATCACCCCGTGGTGGTCGTCGTCCAGCAGCAGCGAGGACCGGACCTGCCGTACCCCCTCACCCGCGTCGTGGTAGCTGGTCGGGACGGCGGCCAGTGCCGCGGTCGTCGGCCGGTACGCCAGGTCGGCCGGAACCGCCCCGCGAACCTGGTGCCCCAACTGGTAGCGGTACGGGCTCAGCGGATACCCAATCACGGACACGGTGAGCCCACCCCCGTCGGCGAGTGCGACAAGACGGTCGAGTCCCGGAAAACGGGGCCCCGAGCTCATGGTCGGCACGGCGAGCGGCTCGTCCGCCCACTCGAACCACCCGGTCGCCATCAGCACCATCCGGGCGCCCCGATCCGCGAGCTGCCGCACCACCGGCGCCAGCGCGAACGCCTCTGACGTGTCGTCCGGCGAGGTGAGCACGACGAGCGCGCCGGCGACGTCCACACCGGGCAGTTGCCCGGCCGGACCGACCGCGAGCCGGACCACCGGCAGGTCCGCGGTCCCCTCGAACGGCGGGACCGGTCCCGGCCGCCAGAGCCAGCCAGCCCGGACCGGGAACCGCTCCGGCGCGGTCGCCGAGAGTTCCAGCACCGGCCGTTCGAGGACGGCCAGGTCGGTGACGGTGAACTCGTCACCGCTGACCCCGGGCGCGCTGCCCACCAGCATCTCGCCGAACCGAGGTTCGAACACGTTCGCCATGCTGGTGTCGTTCGGGGCACCGGACCACCGCGCACCGAGGGTGATCTCCCGTAGTCCGTCGGTCGCCGCCGGTTGGTCGGCGACCCCGAGCGGTACGGCCCGGGCCCACCGGGCGTCCACGGTGACCGTGGTGTCGTCGGCGACGGTCAGCCGGGGATAACCGAGCGCCGCCCGCCGGAGGCCCACGCTGCCCGGGGCGACATCCAGTTCGACGCTGCTCAGCAGGGCGTACCGCCCGGCCGGCACCGACACGGTGCCCGACGCACCGGAGACGAACTCGCGGATCCCGCTGGTCAGCGGATCGACGCCGACCACCATCGTGGTCGCCGCGTCGGTCGGCGTACCCGCACGGCCCAGCGCCCGGACGGTGACCTCGTGGGTCTCGGCCTCCTGCCGCACCGCGACCGGGGTCCGTACGCTGCTGCCGTCGGCGGTGGCGACCAGGACCCCGCCGTACGTCCCGGCCCTGCTCTGGCCGGCGATCCGCACCGGGACGGTGGCGCTGCCCCGAGCCGGCACGGTTAGCGTGGTCGCGCCGGGCGTGACCAGCCCCGGCGGGGCCGATTGGCCTGCGGTGTCGGTCAGCTCCACCGCCAGCCGCAGGGTGACCGGCGTCGACCCGTCGTTGCGGTAGGTCAGCTTCCGGGTCACCCCGGTGGACCCCCAGGGCAGATTCGCGTTCAGGGTGGCCGTCTCGGCACGTACCGGCTGGGTGACCGCCCGGGCCACGTCGAGCCGGCCGGCGCCGACGTCGAAGACCCGGGACTCCCGGGCCGGCGTCGCGGCGCCGACCAGGGCGGCCTTGAGCTGGGCGCCGGACCAGTCCGGGTGCCGCTGCGCCAGGAGCGCCGCCGCCCCGGCGACGTGCGGGGCCGACATCGACGTGCCGGAGAGTGGCACGTGGTCGGGATCGCCGGCGATCCCCGGGTACGCCCCGGTCGCCCGCGCCGCCACGATCGCCTCCCCCGGGGCGGCGATCTCGGGCTTCAACGCCCCGTCGCCGACCCGGGGGCCCCGGCTGGAGAACTCGCTGACCCGGTCGGCGGCGTCCACACTGGAGACCGCGAGAGCCGTGTCGGCGCTGGCCGGAGCATCCACCGGCGCGTACGCTCCCCTGTTTCCGGCGGCGGCCACGACAAGCGTGCCGTGTTCCGTGCTGAGCCGGTCGACCGCCTGGCTGACCGGGTCGGTGCCGTCACTCGGCGCGCTGCCGAGGCTCAGGTTCACCACCTTCGCGCCGGCCTCGGTGACCGCCCACTCCAGACCGGCGAGGACCCACTCCTCCGGCCCACGGCCGGAGTCGTCGAGAACCTTGCCCACCGCCAGCTTCGCGTCCGGGGCCACCCCACGGTGCCGACCGTCCGGGCCCGAACCGGCCACGGTCGCCGCCACGTGGGTGCCGTGCCCGAACCGGTCCTCGACGTCCCCGGCCCCGGTGAAGTCCTCCGCCGCCGACACCCGTCCGGCGAGGTCCGGATGGTCGGTGTCGTAGCCGGAGTCGAGGACCGCCACCGTGACGCCCTTGCCGGTCCAGCCCGCCCGCCAGGCGGTGGGCGCGCCGACCTGCGGCACGCTCCGCTCCAGGTTCGCCTGGTAGCGGGCGTTCAACCACACCTTCCGGACGCCGCCCCGGATGCTTCGCGCCCCCGGATCCGCCTGACGTACCAGGTCCGCCCAGAACCGGGCCGCCGTCGTCTTCGGCTGGTCGTTCGCGGTCAGGTTCAGCCCCGGCAGTGCCCGCCGGGCCGGCGTCCCCGCCAGCGGAGCCGCCCGCCGGGCCTGGTCGGTGTCGGCGTACTCGACGAGCAGCGGCAGGACCTGACTCGTCCGGTCGCCGTAACCCTGGGCGAGCAGACCGGTGACGTTGAACAGTCGTTCGTCGAGCAGGTCGGCCCGGAGCAGGGGTACCGCGTCGGTGGGGATCACGAACCAGTCGCCGTCCCGCTGGTAGCGGGCGTACGAGACGGTACGGGGGCTGGGCCGGACGGAGCCGTCGCGTCCGGTCGCCGGTTGGACCGAGGGTCCGTCCGGGTCGATCCGGACGGTGTCGCCGCTGATCAGGGTCACCGTGCCGCCGGCCCCCAGCCGGGTACCTCCGGCGCCGGCGGTCCCGCCGTCGCCGACCGCCGCCGCCGACCCGGCCAGCTCCGCCGCCCCGCCGTTGCCGGGGGCGGCCGCACCGGCCGGGAAGGGGACCGCGAGCAGTACGACCGCGGTCAACCCGGCGGCGAGCAGCTTCGCGCCGCGACCGGGTCGCGACCCGTCCGCACCGGCCGTCATCGGGTCTCACCGATCTGGTCCACGAACGCGTACCTGGGCGCACTCTGGAACACCACCGTGCCGGCCGGGAGGCCGCGCGATGCCCGGACCGTGACGATGCGGAAACCGAGGAGTTCCCGACCTGTGGTGTCGAAGACCAGTTCCTCTCGTTGACTGTCGTCCAGGGTCGCGGCGTCGTTGACCCGGCCGATCGCGATGCCCTGCCGGCCGCCCAGCTCGACCTGACCGTCGATCCGCTCGACGCCGGGGATCAGCGCGACCGCCTGGTAGAGCGCGGCCCGGACGTCGGGCGGCATGATCGGGTCAGCTTCCTTGAGCAGATCCAGGGCCGCGGTGAAGACCTCCTGGTCGGGCGAGTGCTTGTTCCGGTCGCCGACCGCCGTCCGCAGCGTGTCGAGCAGCCGGACCGGATCGGTCGGCAGGCTCGCCAGGTACGCCGGGGTCGGCCGGTACAGCTCGCCCGGGTCCCGGGTTTCCCAGCAGGTCGTACAGCCGGGGGGCGGTTCGTTGCCGGGCGCCGGCCCGTCCTCCTCGACCTGGGGCGGCGCGTTCAGGTCGTAGCCGAGTTTCCGGACCGCCTCGGCATCGGCCGGGGTGACCGGGGTGCGACTGGTTCCGTTCGAGATCCGGGTCCGCATCGCGCGCAGGCCCTCGATGGTGGACCACATCTCGTGCCGCCGCCCCACCCGGATCATGGCCACCGGCCCGTCACCCTCGACGTCGCCGATCAGTCCCGTGTGCTCCTCCTCGACCACCCGGTAGATGAACTGCCCGGCCCGGAACTCGACGGCGGAACCGAGTCGGGCGTTCGCGGCGGCCAGCCGCAGCACCGTTCCGGCGTCGTCGCGGTCGCCGATCGCCACCGTGGCCGGTTGGCTGGTCGACCCGCCCCGGTCCGGGTCCTCGGGCACCGTCGCGGTCGGACCGAGCATCGGTACGACCAGCGCGGCGGCGACCGCCCCGGAGATCCCCAGACCACCACCGATAGACCAGCGCCACCAGCCGGTCTTCCGTCCGGCCGGCCTCGCCACCCCGGCCCGGTGGAGTCCTGCCGCCGCCCGTGCCCGACGGAGTCCCCGCGCCGTCACACCATCCGAAGTCGACAGTGCTGATTCGTTCCTCGCCCGCTCCACCAGGGCCGCCCGGGACCGGGCCACTGTCTCGGCGGACGGCGCGGGAACGTCGCCCAGCACGTCGCGAATCATCCGCAGGTCGTCGTCCATCACAGCGCCCCCATGTTTCGTTCGTCGCGGGTCGGACCGGTGTCGCCGAATGCCTTGCGCACCTTGCGACGTGCCCGGCTGAGCCGGGAGCAGACCGTGCCGTAGGGAATGCCCAGAGCCGTCGCGACCTCGTGGTAGTTCAGGTCGCCGAGTGCGACGAGCAGCAGCACGTCGCGGTCCCGGGCCGAGAGCGAGCGCAGCGCCTCGGCCAGTTCCCGTCGTACGCTCTGCGCGCTGACCATCGCGGCGATCCGGTCGTCATGGCCGACGGCGAGCGGGTCCTGCGGCGCCCGGGCCAGTGCCCGGTACCGCCGCTCCTCGCCGCGGCGGTGTCGGCGGACCAGGTTGGTGGCGATGCCGTACAGCCAGGCGCGGACGTGCCCGCCGGTCGGGGTGTGCGCCTGGAAACTGGTCCGGCGGTCGAAGGCGACCAGGAAGGTCTCGGCCGCCATGTCGTCCGCGACGGTCGGGCCGAGGCGGTTCGCCACGAAACGGTAAATCTCCGGGTAGTACCGGTCGAAGAGCACCGCGAAGCGTTCGGGTTCGTGATGCGACTGTCTGAGCAGTTCGACATCGTCCGCGCGGGCCACCTCGGGCGGCGCGTTCACGACAGGGGTCCGGTCATACGGTGCAGTCCTCCAAGAGCGTCAACAGATCCGACACCCCTGTACGCCCGATCCCCGCTCTCCCCTTCACACCTTCCGGCAGCCGTCGCAGACGACCTCGGTGCCCCCGGCCGACCTGTTAGGAAGGGGCCCTTCCTATACAGGAAACGATAAGAAGGGGCCCTTCCTCACACACGACGGGGCCCCGCCGATCCGGGATCGATCGGCGGGGCCCTCAGGTCGGCGGTGTCGGGTCAGCCGACGGTGACACTCACCTCGTTGATGCCCCGGCTGACGGTGACCGAGGCGTCGCCGTTGCCGTGCCGGGACAGCGCACGCAGCGTCCAGGTGCCGGGCGCGGCGAAGAAGCGGAACTCGCCGGCCGGCGAGGTGACCACCTCGGCGGTGAACTCGCCGGTCGAGTCGAGCAGTCGGACGTACGCGCCGTGGACGGCCTCGCCGGACTCGGCGTTGACCACCCCGGTGATCACGGTTTCCTTCTCCAGGTCCAGGCTGGCCGGAAGCGGGGCCGCCTGGTCAGGTGCCGCGCAACTGGCGGCGATCGGCGTGGTCATCTGGTCACGCCTCCCCCGGCTCGTCGCCGAGCGCCACCGGCACGCCGACCAGCGAGCCGTACTCGGTCCAGGAGCCGTCGTAGTTCTTCACGTTCTGGTGACCGAGCAGCTCCTTGAGCACGAACCAGGTGTGCGAGGAGCGCTCGCCGATCCGGCAGTAGGCGATGGTGTCCTTGCTGCCGTCCAGCCCCGCGTCGCCGTAGATCTTCGCCAGTTCCTCGTCGGACTTGAAGGTGCCGTCCTCGTTCGCCGCCTTCGACCACGGCACGCTGATCGCGGTCGGGATGTGCCCGCCGCGCTGCGCCTGCTCCTGCGGCAGGTGCGCCGGGGCGAGCAGCCGGCCGGCGTACTCGTCGGGCGACCGGACGTCGACCAGGTTCTTGGTGCCGATCGCGGCGACCGCCTCGTCGCGGAAGGCGCGGATCGACAGGTCCGGCTCCTGCGCGACGTACCGGGTCGCCGGCCGGGTCACCGCGTCGGTGACGAGCGGACGGGCGTCCAGCTCCCACTTCTTGCGGCCGCCGTCGAGCAGCCGGACGTCGCCGTGACCGTAGAGCTTGAAGTACCAGTACGCGTACGCCGCGAACCAGTTGTTGTTGCCGCCGTAGAGGATGACGGTGTCGTCGTTGCCGACCCCCCGCTCGGAGAGCAGCGCCTCGAACTGGGACTTGTTGACGAAGTCCCGACGCACCGGGTCCTGCAGGTCGGTCTTCCAGTCGAGCTTGATCGCGCCGGCGATGTGCCCACCGTCGTAGGCGGTGGTGTCCTCGTCGACCTCGACAAAAACCACGCCGGGGGTGTCGAGGTTCTTCTCGGCCCAGTCGGCCGAGACGAGTGCGGTGTCGCGACTCATCAGATCACTCCTTGGTGAGGATGGTGTTGGTGAGCCTGCGCGTGCGGGTCGACCGAAGTTGTTTGTCGCATGTCACGCGCGGGACCCATTGACAGGTACGGATCACGGGTACGTGCGACGGCGCCGCTGCCGGGCGTGGAGAGAGCTCAGGGGGTACGCAGAGAGCAGCTCCGCCGTCAGATGACGGAGCGACACAGGCAGGTGGCCACGCGGCACAGGTCGACCGCGCGCCGTTTGGTGAGGAGCGTCCCCATGGTGTGGCAGCCTATCAGCGCGATGGGCCGGTTACTAAGGGCCGACCACGATCCGGGATCGACGGATCGGCCCGCGACACCGTTCGGCGGCAGGTCGTGGCCCGTCCGGCGGGACAACGACAACCGTGCGGGGCGACGACGGCAACCGTCCGGGGAAGGCGCCGCCGTCGCCGGGCGACGGTGGGGTCAACGCACCTCGTTGAGGGCCACGTTCCGGGCCGTACCGCTGATCGCCAGTCCGGTCGAGCGGGGGACGATCTCGGTCACCTCAACCGGGAACGGCAGCGCCGGCAGCGGCACCCGTACCGACAGGTCTTCGGCGAACCCGTTGACGAAGGTGCGGACCAGCGGGTTGTCCGGCAGGTCCGGGGAGGTCAGCCCGGAGAAGCTGATCAGGATGTCGTCGCCCTGCGGGGTCAGCTTGGCGTTGCCGCGTACGGTGATCCGCTGGTTGATCAGGGGGACCTGCACCGGCGCGGTGACGACCAGTTTGCCCTCCTCCTCGCGCAGTTGCACACCGGGCTCGTCGATCAGCGCCACGACGCTCTCGTACGTGACGGTCAGCGTGCCCCGGACGGTGTCCGCGGTGATGTCGCCCTGTCCGGAGCGGAGCGTGTCCAGCGCGGCGTTGACGCCCTCGGCGTCGATCGTGGCCTCCGGCACCGACACCGTCGTCGCCTTCTCCGCCACCGGCGTCTCCACGTCGCGCAGCACGATCCGGATCGAGTCGTAGCGGCCGTCGACCACCTGGGTGAGGAAGGGGAAGCCACCCACCGTCACATCAGGGCTGGCGAACGTGACGTTCCGCTGGGTCAACTCCCGGTTGACCTGGTCGGCGACCATCCGCTCGGCGACCCCGACGGCGACCCGGTCGGCGACCACGACCAGTCCACCCAGCACGAGGAGCAGGACGAGCAGCACGATGAGTACCCGCCGACCCCGTCGCCGACGCGGTCGCTCCTCGTGCGCCTCGTCAACCGCCGGATAGCTCTCCGCCACGCCGCCTCCCCTGTCCCCACTGTCGGATCGCCCGATTCGTGGACCACTATCTACCCGACGGCACACGTCCCCAACCGTCGACGCGGTCCGGCCCCACCCCACCCCGGCGGTCGGATCGCCGCCCGCCGCCGGCGGTCAGGAAGGGACCTTTCCACAACCGGGTACGACGGGCGGAGGCCGGTCCCTACAGGAAGAAAACCGTCATCGCGTAGGCCGCCGGCGCGGCCAGGGCGAAGCCGCCGAGCGGACCCTGCATGTGCCGGGCCACCCACATCGTCGGCGGCTCGCCGGCCATCAGCCGGCCCGCCTCGGCGTACCCGACCGCGAGGTCGGCCAGGACCGCGGCGGCCGCCGCGATCAACCCCACCACGGCTCCGCTGGTCGGGGTGAACCCGACGAGGTAACTGCCGAGCACGGCCGAGGCGAGGGTGCCGGCCATCGCGCCGGCCACCACTCCGGCCGCGCCGCGCGGCACCTGCGGGGCGAGCCGGGGCCAGGGCAGTACCGCGTCGGTGAGGCGGGCGACCGTCAACGCGACCGCGGTCGCGGTCAGGCAGATGTAGATCGCCTGGGTGCCGACCGGAATCCGGCTGAGCACCACGAGGGTCGCGAACGAGACCACTCCGACGACGATGAACAGGGTCGCGCCGAGTGACTCGGTGACCCGTATCCGGTCCTCCCGACGGACGAGCTGGCCGAGCACCCCGACGGCGAAGCCGGCCGCGGCGACGTACCCGAGCGGGCCGAGCGCGGCGATCTGTGGCAGGACGGCGGCGGCGTCGGCGGCACCGGCCACCACGACCGAGGCGCCGGCCACCACCGGCAGCGCGGGCGGCCGCATCGCCATCGTCCAGGAGAGCACGAACAGCAACTGCACCCCGAGGACCACCACCGCGAACGGGATCCGGGCGCCGGGCCCGGCGGTGTACGCGCCGAAGATCAGGCCGAGGCCGAGCAGCCCGGAGAAGCCGGCGATCGCCACCGACAGCAGGCGCCGGACCGGTACCGGCGGCAGCTCCTCCTCCTCGTCGCCCTCGACGGCCGGGTCGGGTCGGTTGCCGAGGTCCGGGCGGCCGGTCGGGGCGGGCTCCCGGGTCGGGGTCTCCGGCCTTCGGGGGCCGTCGAACGGGCGGGACCCGGCGGCGGCCCGGCCACCGTCCGGGGGCCGTGGACCGTCCGGACCCGGGCCGTCGAACGGGCGCGGACCGTCGTACGGGCCGCGGGCCGGTTCGGGACCGGCGGGGTGACCGCGGGGTTCCGGTGCGCGGCGCGGTCCGCCCGGACCGGGGCGGCCGTCCGCCCAGGAATCCCGACCTGTCTCCGGTGGCGTCGAGGGGTACACGCCCCGATCGTGCCAGACCGCGCGGGCGACGCGCCGGTGCCGGCGGCCCGGATGTGGAATGTCCGGTCCGTATGGCCGATCCCACAACTGTTCGGACGAACGTGTGAGAACGTCCGGCGGAACTTCCGATAAGCTCAGGGCTTACCTGCCCGTCAGTGAAGCCGGGATGACCCCCAGTCTTCAGCGGTTCCCGGTCACCGCCGGCACACCGCTGGCCACACCGCGCGACGCCGGTCCGGCGCCGCCGGGACGGAGGTGATGTGTGGAGATCCTGCTGCTGGTGACCGCGCGCGCAGGCGAACCGTCCGTTGTGCTGCCGGCACTCGATTTGCTTCCCCACTCGGTGCGCACCGCTCCCCGCGATGTCCGCACCCTGGTGTCCGGGCCGAGTCCCGACGCCGTGCTCGTCGACGCCCGCTCGGAGCTGAGCGAGGCCCGGGCCACCTGTCGGATGCTGCACGCCACCGGGCTCGGCGTACCGCTGGTCGCGGTGGTGACCGAGGCCGGGCTGATCGCCCTGAACGCGGACTGGGGCGTGGACGACGTGATCCTGGCCAGCGCCGGGCCGGCCGAGGTCGAGGCCCGGCTGCGGCTCGCCGTCGGCCGGCTCAGCAACGCGACCGCGGCGGCCGGCGGGCTGATCCGGGCCGGCGAGCTGACCATCGACCCCGACACGTACGCCGCGAAGCTCAAGGGTCGGCCGCTCGACCTGACGTACAAGGAGTTCGAGCTGCTCAAGTTCCTCGCCCAGCACCCGGGTCGGGTCTTCACCCGGGACCAGTTGCTGCGCGAGGTCTGGGGCTACGACTACTTCGGCGGCACCCGCACGGTCGACGTGCACGTACGACGGCTGCGGGCCAAGCTCGGCTCGGAGTACGAGTCGATGATCGGCACCGTCCGGCAGGTCGGCTACAAGTTCGTCACCCCGCCGTCGCGGCCGCTGCCCGAGTCGGAGGGCATTCCGCTGCCCGTCTGAGAGCCGTGCCCGCGCCGGTGTGCGGGATCCGGACCAGCGAAAGACCACGAGGAGGCCACCCGGCGCGTGCCGGGTGGCCTCCTCGCGTACCCGGGAAGGTGGATCCGAGAAAGCGGAACTATTCGGGTATTTCGTGCCTACCCTGAACCGGTAGATCCAACGGGGGCAGGGGTGACATCAGTGATGTTCATGGCGGTCGACTGATGGGCAGCCTGTCGAGAAGCCGGATGCTCGCGATCGCGGCACTGGTCACGGCCGCGATCCTGGGCGGCGCCTACACCCTCGGCCACACCCTCGGCAGGGCCGGCACCGAACGGCACCAGCCCGAGGCCGCCGGACACGGACAGGTCGACACCGGTGCGGCGTACCCGGCCGACGGTGGGCTGGCGTCACCGCCGGTTCACGGCCCGGAAGGCGGGGCCGAGCGCGGGACCGAACACCCACCGGTCACGTCCGCCCCGGCACCGTCGCCGTCCTCCGCACCGGACGGGTCCGACGAGGAGGACCCCGGTACGGCCCAGCCGGGCGAGACCCAGCTGCCGCCGGAGCCGGACGGCCCGTACGGCGCCCGGGTGACCACCGGCACCGGCACCGTCGCCCTCACCTTCGACGACGGCCCCGATCCCCGGTACACCCCGCAGACCCTCGCCGTCCTGCGCGAGTTCCACGTCCGGGCCACCTTCTGCCTGGTCGGCGAGAACGCCCGGGCGTACCCGGGGCTGGTCCGGGCGATCGTCGCCGACGGCCACACGCTCTGCAACCACTCGTGGGACCACAACGTCGCACTGGGCAGCCGCTCGACGACCAGCATCCTGGCCGACCTGACCCGCACCAACGACGCGATCCGGGCGGCGGTACCGCAGGCCAGCATCCCCTACTACCGGCAGCCCGGCGGCAACTGGACGGGTTCGCTGGTGGCGGCGGCCCGAGAGCTCGGCATGACGTCGCTGCACTGGACGGTGGACCCGCGCGACTGGACGTTGCCGGGCGCCGGGAACATCGCCTCGATGGTCACCGCCAGCGCGTTCCCCGGAGCCGTCGTACTGCTGCACGACGGCGGCGGCAACCGGCAGGGCACGGTGAACGCCCTGTACCCGATCCTGATCAGCCTGAGCAGACGGTTTGTCATCGCCCCGCTGCCGACCGGGGCGCCGGAGTCGGAGCCGTCGGCGACCGTGCCGCCGTCCGGCTCCCCGCCGGGCGGCGCGGACCAACCGTCGCACGCCCAACCGGGCTGAGTCACGGCCTACCGCCTCCACGGCCGACCAGCGGCGGAAAGGTCTACGGTGTGGAAGTGATCAGAAAGACGGCGGCGGAGCGGCGGATCGTCCGACTCGACGTACTCGCTCCGGACGACGTCGAGGCGGTGCTCGGGCTCGCCGCCGCGGCCGGCGCCGCCGACGGGGCGGACCCGCTCGACGAGCACGTGACGCTGCGGCTGCGGCACGCCGTCGCCGGGGACGCCCGGCACCTGCTCGTCCGTGACTCCGCCGACGCCCCGGTCGGCTACGCGTACCTGGAGGCGGCGGAGACGACCGGCGGACTCTCCGCCGGGCTGGTCGTCCACCCGGCCCACCGCCGGCAGGGGCTGGGCCGTGCCCTCGTCGAGGCCGCCCGGGCGGCGGCCACGGCCACCGGCGACCAGCTGCTGGTCTGGGCACACGGCGACCACCCGTCCGCCGCCGCGCTCGCGCTGGACCTGGGCTTCGGTCGGGACCGGGTGCTCTGGCAGCTCCGTCGCTCGCTGCGGGAGCCGCTGCCCGAGCCTCCGCTGCCCGACGGGGTGTCGCTGCGTGCCTTCCGGCCCGGCGAGGACGACGAGGACTGGCTGCGGGTCAACCGGCGGGCCTTCGCCGACCACCCCGAGCAGGGCCGGTGGACCGCCGCCGACCTGCGGCTCCGGCTCGACGAGCCGTGGTTCGACCCGAACGGCTTCCTGCTCGCCGTCGAGGAGTCCACCGGGCGGGTGCTCGGCTTCCACTGGACCAAGGTGCACCGCCGGGACAGCACCGGCGGCGCCGGCCCGACCGAGCCGATCGGCGAGGTGTACGTCCTCGGCGTCGACCCGGACACCCACGGTCTCGGACTGGGCAAGGCGCTCACCCTCGCCGGCCTGCACCACCTGCGCGACACCGGCCTGAGCCGGGTGATGCTCTACGTCGACGAGTCGAACACCGGCGCGGTCGCCCTCTACGCCCGGCTCGGCTTCGCCAACTGGGTACGCCACGTCCAGTACCGCTGGCCCGGCAGCCCGACCGGATAACCCTCCGGCGGGCGTACCGTGGGTGGTCCGGTGGCGCGTACCCGGACGGCGGCAGGCGGCGACGAACCGCCCTAATGGTCACGTTCGGCAGCAGCAGTCCCACGGTTCACGGAACGGACATCCCACCCTCAGGATCCGGTCATCCAGCCGGTCACCCCTGTTCACCCCCCGTTCACTTGTGACCGGCGAGCCGGCTACCTGGCACTTCTAACTTTCCCTACTAGCTGGCCACCAGCCGGCTCCCGGGAAGGGTCCCGGGTCTGTCTTGCTCTTCAAGGTGAAGGGAACCTTTCAGGTGAAGCTCCAGCGGCACGGCACCATTGCCTGCCTCGCTCTGGCCACGGCACTGGCAGTCAGCGCGTGCGGCTCGGACAATAACGAGCCCACCGGAGCGTCCGGCTCCGCGAACCCGGCTGCCGCCGACTGCGCCACGGGCACGGTCAACGCGCAGGGTTCGTCGGCGCAGAAGAACGCGATCGACGAGTGGCGCAAGGCGTACCAGCAGAAGTGCGCCGGCTCGACCATCAACTACGAACCGAGCGGCTCCGGCGCGGGCATCCAGGCCTTCATCGCCGGTACCGCCGACTTCGCCGGCTCGGACTCGGCCCTCAAGCCGGAGGAGCAGCCGCAGGCGGACGCCAAGTGCCCCGGCGGTGCGGCGATCCACCTGCCGATGGTGATCGGCCCGGTCTCGGTGGCATACAACGTCAGTGGGCTGGACACTCTGCAGCTCAAGCCGACCACCCTCGCGCAGATCTTCGCCGGCAAGGTCACCAAGTGGGACGACGCCGCCATCAAGGCCGACAACCCGGGTGTGACGCTGCCGTCGACCACGATCCAGACGGTCCACCGCTCGGACGAGTCGGGCACCACCGACAACTTCACCGACTACCTGAGCAAGACCGCCCCGGCTGACTGGACCTTCGGCAAGGGCAAGGCCTGGAAGGCCCCGGGTGGCACCGGTGCCGCCAAGTCGGACGGTGTGGCCAGCGCGATCAAGCAGGCTGACGGCAGCATCGGCTACGTCGAGTGGTCGTACGCCGAGAACGGCGGCCTGAAGATGGCCAAGATCGGTAACGGGGCCGGCGAGTTCGCCGAGCTGACCGCCGAGTCGGCTGGCAAGACCATCGCCGGTGCCCAGGTGGCCGGCCAGGGCAACGACCTGAAGATGACGATCGACTTCAACACCAAGGAGGCCGGGGCGTACCCGATCGTCCTGGTGACCTACGAGATCGTCTGCAGCAAGGGCCTCGCCGCCGACAAGCTGGCGCTGGTCAAGGGCTTCCTCAGCCACGCCGCCAGCGCCGAGGGGCAGGCCGAACTGACCGAGCTGGGCTACGCCCCGCTGCCGGAGACGGTCCGCGCCAAGGTCGAGACTGCGGTCAAGGCCCTCGCCTGAACCACGGACGGATCATCCCTCCGCAACGCCTGATCGACAGATCATCCTCATAACTTCGTCAACGGAGCGAGCGAGCAGATGGGCGACACCCCAGACCGCTCGGCCAACGCCGGCACCGGCGGACCGCGTGTGACTACCAGTCACGCCCGGTCCGCCGGTGCCGCGCTGTCGGTCGACGTACCAGTGACACCCCTGGACCGCACTCCGGACGGAGTCGGCGGCCGGGACGGGAACGCCGGGCTGGGCGGCAGCGCCCAGGGCGGCGGCGGCGCGCTGCCCCGGCGCCGCGCCTTCGGCGCGGAGCGGATCTTCCAGAGTCTCACCATGTCGGCCGGCGCGGTGGTGCTGCTCATCATCGTGGCGATCGCGATCTTCCTGGTCGCCAAGGCCGTACCGGCGCTGAACGCCAACACCACGAACTTCTTCACCTTCGAGGGCTGGTTCCCGAACGAGTCCCAGCCCCGGTTCGGCATCGGCGCACTGGCCTTCGGCACCGTACTCACCTCGTTCCTGGCCCTGCTGCTGGCGGTGCCGATCGCCCTCGGCATCGCGCTCTACCTGTCGCACTACGCCCCCCGTCGGGTCGGCACCACGCTCGGTTTCCTGGTCGACCTGCTCGCCGCGGTGCCGAGCGTGGTCTTCGGTCTCTGGGGCCGGGACTACTTCTACGGCCCGGTCCGGGACCTGTCCGGCTGGCTGAACAAGTACTTCAGCTGGATCCCGATCTTCGGCGGGGACGGGCCGTTCGGCCGTTCGATCCTGCTCGGCTCACTGGTGCTGGCAATCATGGTGCTGCCGATCATCACCTCGCTCTCCCGCGAGGTGTTCCTGCAGACCCCGACCGCCAACGAGGAGGCCGCACTCGCCCTCGGCGCCACCAAGTGGGAGATGATCCGGACCGCGGTGCTGCCGTACGGCCGGCCCGGCGTCATCGGCGCCACCATGCTCGGCCTGGGCCGGGCGCTCGGCGAGACCATCGCCCTGGCGATGACCCTCGGCATCGTCTCGAAGATCTCGTTCAACATCATCGAGAACGGCGGCAACACCGTCGCCGCCAACATCGCGAACTCGTTCGGCGAGGCCAACGACGTCGGCCGGGGCGCACTGATCGCCTCCGGTCTGGTGCTCTTCTCCATCACCCTGATCGTCAACATGACCGCGCGGGCCATCATCTACCGGCGCCGGGAGTTCACGGAGTCTGCCGCATGACCACTCTGACCGCACCTCCGGTCGCGCCGGGGCAGCGCCCGCAGTTGCGGGCCCGTCGGCTGCCGTTGGTGGCATCCATCGGAATCGCGGTGGCGGCGTTGGCCGTCGCCGCCGTACTCGTCTACGGCACCGACATCGGCGGCACCGCCCTGGTCCTCGCCCTCGCCGTGGTCTTCTACCTGGTCGGAATCTTCGTGGCGAGCAACGCCGTGGAGGGCCGGCGGCAGGCGCGCAACCGGATCTGGAGCGCGCTGATCCACTCCGCCTTCGTACTGGCCCTGCTGCCGCTGGTCTCGGTGGTCTGGACCCTGGTCGACAATGGTTTCGACCGCCTCGACGGCAACTTCTTCGGCACCTCGATGAACAACATCGGGGCCCGGGACCCGAACGGCGGGGCGTACCACGCCATCATCGGCACGCTGGAGCAGGTCGGCATCGCCACCCTGATCACCGTGCCGCTCGGCATCGCCTGCGCCATCTACATCGTCGAGTACGGCCGGGGGCGCTTCGCCCAGATCATCCGGTTCTTCGTCGACGTGATGACCGGTATCCCGTCCATCGTCGCCGGCCTCTTCGTGCTGGCGTTCTGGATCCTGATCGTCTCCCCGTACTTCAACAACGGCCGGCCCGGCTACTCCGGCTTCGCCGCCTCGCTGGCGCTGAGCGTGCTGATGCTGCCGACCATCGTCCGTTCCACCGAGGAGATGCTCCGGCTGGTCCCGGCGCCGCTGCGCGAGGGGTCGTACGCGCTGGGCATCCCGAAGTGGAAGACGATCCTGCGGATCGTCCTGCCGACCGCGCTGCCCGGCATCGTCACCGGCGTCATGCTGGCCGTCGCCCGGGCCGCCGGTGAGACCGCACCGGTGCTGCTGGTGGCCGGCGGCGGCGCGGCGATCAACTTCAACCCGTTCGAGAACAACCAGTCGTCACTGGCGCTCTTCGTCTACCAGCAGGCCGGGGACGCGTCGCGTTACGCCCCGGCCCGTGCCTGGGCGGCGGCGCTCACCCTTGTCGCCCTCGTGCTGGTCCTGACGATCGCGGCGAAACTGCTGGCCCGCCGCAACCGGTTCGGCCGCTGACCGGAGGAGGAAAAAATCATCATGGCCAAGCGCATCGAAGCGACCAACGTCACCGCCTACTACGGTGGTTTCAAAGCTATCGAGAACATCAACCTCACCGTCGAGCCGAAGACCGTCACCGCGCTGATCGGCCCCTCGGGCTGCGGCAAGTCGACCTTCCTGCGGTCCATCAACCGGATGCACGAGGTGCTGCCGGGGGCCCGGGTCGACGGTCGGCTCACCATCGACGACGAGGACATCTACGAGCGGGACGTGGACGTCACCGCGGTCCGCCGGATGATCGGCATGGTCTTCCAGCGGCCGAACCCGTTCCCGACCATGTCGATCTTCGACAACGTGGTCGCGGGGCTGCGGCTCAACGGCGTACGCAAGAAGTCGATCCTGGAGGAGGCGGCCGAGCGGGCACTGCGCTCGGCGAACCTCTGGGACGAGGTCAAGGACCGGCTCGGCAAGCCCGGCGCGGGCCTGTCCGGCGGTCAGCAGCAGCGGCTCTGCATCGCCCGGACCATCGCGGTCGAGCCGCAGGTCGTGCTGATGGACGAGCCCTGCTCGGCACTGGACCCGATCTCCACCCTGGCGATCGAGGACCTGATGTTCAAGCTGAAGGACCGCTACACGATCATCATCGTGACGCACAACATGCAGCAGGCGGCCCGGGTCTCGGACCGGACGGCGTTCTTCTCCATCGAGCGGACCGGCGACCCGGGCCGACTCATCGAGTACGACGACACCCAAAAGATCTTCAGCAACCCGAGCGTGAAGAAGACCGAGGACTACATCACCGGCCGCTTCGGCTGACCTGTCAGGAGGGGGCCCTTCCTATCGCTTTTTGTATAGGAAGGGCCCCCTCCTGACACCCGGGCCCAGCGCGCTGCTCAGCTGCCGGTGAGCTGGTCGATGTCGACCGGGGTGATGTCGACCGGGGCGGGCCAGTCGGTGCGGGGCAGCAGGTCGCGGAGCTTCGCGGACTCGGTCCGGCCGAGGACCACCTCCGCCTCCAGGTTGGCGGGGTCGATCTGGCGGATGAACTCCCGACACCGTCCGCACGGCGGAAGCACGTAGAGCGTTCCCGCCTCGTCGCGGTACACGGCGACGATCTTCGCGATCCGGTACTCGCCGGCGGTGACCATGGCGGCGATCGCCGCGTGCTCCGCACAGAAGCCGGTACCGGATCCGGTGTCGACGCAGACCCCGGAGTAGGCGTTGCCGTTCGTCGTGACCAGGGTCGACGCCACCTGGCCCATGCGTCGGCTCGACCCACCGTAGCCAGGCACGGAATGGGGTTTGAGGACCTGCTGGGCTGCGGTGATCAGCGCGTCGTGGCCGGGGGCGTCCATTTCGCGGAACCTACCAGAGCACGCCACCGCAAGATCCACTGAGCTTCGCGTACCGGCCTCGCCGCGCCGCAAGCAGACGCTGGTCAGCGACGTTCGGGGAGCGGGCACAGCGACGCGGCGTCGGCCCACACCATCCGCAGTTTGCGGGGCGTGCCGTTCAGCCGGGTGGGATCGCCACCGGGCGGCCCCACCGTGGCCGTCTCCACGTGGGTCGCGCCCCGCGCGGCGTAGAACGCCTGCGCCGCGGCGTTCTGCGCCAACACCCAGAGGTACAACCCGGTGCCGGTCGCCTGTTCGGTGACGGCCCGGGCGGCCCGGGCCAGCAGCCGGGTGCCGACGCCGGTGCGGTGTCGATCGGGTACGACGTGCAGGTTGTCGACGAGGCTCCCCCACCGTGGATCGTCGTCGAAGACGACGTGGACGAAGCCCACCAGCCGTTCCCCCTGCTCGGCGAGCAGTGTCCCGGTACCGCCCGACGCCGCCAGGCGGCCCGACCACACCACCCGGCGTTCGGCCTCGACGTCGCCGTCCAAATAAGAGTCGGCGTAGGCGCCCCGGTAGTGGCGACGCCAGCTGTCGGCGTGCAGCCCGGCGATCCGCGCGGCGTCGTCCGGCCCGGCGGCACGGAACCGCAGCGGCGCCGTCATGGGCACACTCCGATCCGCGCGCTTTTCCCAGCCGAGGACCCGGCCCTGTGGTGTGTGACGACGACTGACACGCGACCCTCCATTTCGCGGCTTGCCCGACACTGCGTGTCGAACCCGGTCCTCACCCGGAGCACCCCGCCCGCGAACGGAGGGTTGCCGGCCAGCAAGCCGGGGCTTCGCGCTGGCACTCATGACCTGTGCCGAGCACGGTAGCACGGGACACCGGCCGGGAGAGTCCCGGAAACGGGCTCGGCCGGCCGCGTGGGACCGCGCCGTCGTCGTGTACCACCGACAGCAGGCCGACGAGCTCGACCGGCGGCGGATCGAGCGCTACCGGGCCGAGGTGACCGGCAGAGGTGACCGGCAGAGGCGACCGGTTGAGACGACCGGCTGACGGATGCGCAGCCTGACCCGTCAGTCGACCAGGAAGTGGGCACCACCGTCGGGGGTGGACTCCAGCCGGGGCATCAGCGGCCGGGTCGGGTCCCGCCGGGCGGCGGCGGCCGGCAACCCGGCCAGGTCGACACAGTCCGCGATCTCCCTCAGCGTCGCCCGGGTCGGCGGCAGCATGGTCAGCTCCCCCGCGTCCGCCCTGGCCACCGCGTCGGCCGGCGACAGCCAGCGCGTCTGGTCGGCCTCGCCGGAGACGTCCCGGGTGAGCTGCCCCTCCGGCAGCAGGGCGACGAAGAAGTACGTGTCGAAGCGCCGCGCCTCGAACTCCGGCGTGACCCACCGGCTCCACGGCAGCAGCAGGTCGGAGCGGAGGGTGAGCCGGCAGTCCCGGAGCAGGTCGGCGAAGCTGGTCCGCCCGTCGACCAGTGCCTGCCGGCACCGCTCCCAGTCGTCACCGCTCACGTCGCCGAGCACCTCGTCCGGGTGCGGGCCGGCGAGCAGTACCCCGGCCTCCTCGAAGACCTCCCGGGCCGCCGCGCAGACCAGTGCCTGCGCCTCGGCCGGCGGCAGCCCGAGCCGGTCACCCCACTGTCGGGGCCCGGGGCCGGCCCAGTCCAGGTCGGCCGACGAGTCGGCCGGGTCGACGCTGCCGCCGGGGAAGGCGTACATGCCGCCGAAGGTCATCCGGGCGGCCCGGCGGATCAGGTAGACCTCGAAGCCGTCACCACCGGACGGGTCGGGCCGGAGCAGCGGTACGGTCGCCGCCCGTCGGGCCGGTGCCGGCGGCCGACCCTCGGCGTGGAACCGGCGGGCCCGTGCGACGAAGGACTCCTCGGCGGGAAAGATCAGTTTCCCGGCGCTGTGGTTCGGCATGCTGCGAGGGTAGTGCCGGGGGACGGGGGCCACGATCTTGCCCGGCCCGTCCGGTGCCGGCGACCGGCTCGGTTACCGTCCCACCCATGACACGTTGGGGCATCCTCGCCACCGGCAACATCGCCAGGACCTTTGTCGAAGATCTCCGCCTGCTGCCGGACGCGGAGGTGGTGGCGGTCGGCTCCCGTACGGCCGACACCGCCCACGCCTTCGCCGAGCGGCACGGCATCCCACAGGCGTACGGGTCGTGGCAGGAGCTGGCCGCCGACGACACCATCGACGTGGTGTACGTCGCCACCCCGCACGCCGCCCACCACGACGCGGCGATGACCTGTCTCGCCGCCGGCCGGGCGGTGCTGGTGGAGAAGCCGATCACCCTCGACCTGGCCGGTGCCCGGGAGCTGATCGACACCGCCCGGGCGAACAACCGCTTCCTGATGGAGGCGATGTGGATGCGGTGCAATCCGGTCGTACGTCGGGTCAGGGAGCTGATCGACGACGGCGCGATCGGCGAGGTGACGACCGTGCAGGCGGACTTCGGCGTGGCCGGCCCGTTCCCGCCGGAACACCGGATGCGGGCCCGGGCGCTCGGCGGCGGTGCGCTGCTGGACCTGGGGGTCTATCCGGTCAGCCTGGCGCACCTGCTGCTCGGCGTACCGGACGAGATCCGCGCCTGGGCGAAGATCAGCCCGGAGGGGGTCGACGAGAACACCGGGATCCTCCTCGGCTACGAATCGGGCGCGGTGGCGAACCTGACCTGCGGCATGATCGGCGAGACGGCGGTGACGGCGACGATCAGCGGCCGGACCGGGCGGATCGAGCTGGGGTCGCCGTTCTACCGGCCGAGCCGGGTGACCCTGCACCGGGCCGGCGCCGACCCGGAACCGCTCCCGGTCGAGCTGACCGGCTCCGGTTACCAGTACGAGGCGGCCGAGGTGCAGCGCTGCCTGGCCGAGGGGCTGTTGGAGAGTCCGCTGGTGCCGCACTCGGTCACCCTCGAGGTGATGGAGCTGCTGGACACCGTACGGGAGCAGATCGGCGTCACCTACCCGTGAGAGGTGTCAGGAAGGGCCCCTTGTACAACGGAAAACGATAGGAAGGGGCCCTTCCTTACACCTCAGAAGAGCGGGTTGACCAGGAAGTACATGATGGCGCCGATCGAGCCGGCGGCGGGAAAGGTGAGGATCCAGGCGCCGACGATGTTGCCGGCGACGCCCCACCGTACGGCGGAGAGCCGCTTGGTGGCCCCGACGCCCATGATCGCCGAGGTGATGGTGTGGGTGGTGGAGATCGGGGCGTGCAGCACCAGGGCGTTGAAGTAGAGCACCGCGCTGGCGACGCTCTCGGCCGCGAAGCCCTCCGGCGGACGCAGGTCGATGATCTTCCGGCCGAGGGTACGGATGATCCGCCAGCCGCCGGCGTAGGTGCCGAGCGCGAGCACCGTCGCCGAGGTCCAGAAGGCCCACTCCGGGATGTGTTCGGCGCTGCTCTGGTAGCCGCCGACGAAGAGGGCGAGGACCACGATGCCGATGGTCTTCGCGGCGTCCTGCATGCCGTGGCCGATCGACATCGCCGCCGCCGAGGCGGTCTGGGCCCAGCGGAAGCCCCGGTTGAGCTTGGCCGGCTGCCCGTTCCGGAAGATCCACTGTACGGAGACCATGACGATGTAGCCGAGGATGAACCCGACCAGCGGAGAGAGGATCATCGGCAGCACCACGTCCCTGCCGATGCCGCCCCAGAGCACGGTGTGCGAGGCCGCCAGGGTCGAGCCGACCAGCCCGCCGATCAGCGCGTGCGAGGAGGACGACGGCAGGCCGAAGTACCAGGTGATCAGGTTCCAGGTGATCGCGCCGATCACCCCGGCGAAGACGATGCCGAGGCTGGAGACCCCGGTGGGCAGGTCGACCAGGCCGCTGCCGACCGTCTTGGCCACCCCGGCACCGAAGTGCGCGCCGATGAAGTTGCCGATGGCCGCCATGGCCAGGGCCACCCGGGGGGTGAGGGCGCGGGTGGAGATGCTGGTGGCGATCGCGTTCGCGGCGTCGTGGAAGCCGTTGGTGTAGTCGAAGACCAGCGCGACCGCGATCACCGCCAGCACGGCGATGAGTTCAGGTTCCACTGGTCAGCTTTCCTTGACCGCGATGGTCTCGACCGTGTTGGCGACGTGCTCGAAGGCGTCGCAGGCCGCCTCCAGTTCGTCGGCGACCTCCTTCATCTTCAGCACGGTGAGCGCGTCGTACTCGCCGGAGAAGAGCCGGACCAGCAGCATCCGGTACGCCTGGTCGCCGTCGTTCTCCAGCCGGTTGCACTCGATCCAGTAGTCCTCGAGGTCCTTCATCGCCTTCAGCCGCGGCATCGCGTCCGCAGTGAGCTTGGCCTGCTGGTCGAGGACGTTCACCAACTCGTGCATCTCCCGGGGCAGCGACGGGAGTTTGGTCAGCCCGTAGAGGTAGAGCAGGTTGCCGACCGCCTCCAGGTGGTCCATCACGTCGTCGAGCAGTGAGCCGAGCCGGTAGATGTCCTCCCGGTCGAACGGGGTGATGAAGGTGGAGTTGATCTTCTTGTAGAGCTCGTGGGTGATCTGGTCGCTGTCGTGCTCGACCTCGGTGAGCCGCTCGCTGACCGACTGGACGTCGACCCCGGGCAGGGCCAGCTCGTTGAGGAGCTCGGTGCCGCGCACCAGGTTGTGAGCGGCTCGGGTGAACAACTCGTAGAAGGCGCCCTCGGAGGGGCGGAGCGAAAACTTCACGGCACGGACCTCGTTGCGTCGGCGGACGGGTGGCGGGCCGCAAGAGGCTGCCCCTGGGAGATGCTAGGAAACCTCAGATCGGGATTTTCGCCGGCCCACCCCTGGTCAGAGCCGGTTCATCCGCCATTCACCTGCTGTTCACCTTGGGTCTGACAGGAACCTCCGGAACAGAACAATCGATCCCGAACAACCGGTTACCCGGAACGCTCCCCGCCGACACCAGGGCCGGGCGGCGAAGTCGGCCGGATCCACCCGGCCACACCCCGCCTGCCCGGTCTGTCATCGTCGTAGTGGGCAGTCCGAGCGGACCGGGAGGCGGGGCATGCGGGACCTGGCGACGGAATTCGAGGCCGAACGGGACCATCTGACCGCGGTCGCCTACCGGATGCTGGGCAGCCGGGCCGAGGCGGAGGACGTCGTACAGGAGACCTGGCTCCGGTACGCCGCCGCGCTGGCCACCCCACAGGCCCGCGCCGAGGTACGCGACCTGCGGGGCTGGCTCACCACCACCGCCGCCCGGCTCAGCCTGGACGTGCTGCGCTCCGCCCGGGTACGCCGGGAGACGTACCACGGCCCGTGGCTGCCGGAGCCGATCGTCGACCGGCTCCCCGACCACGCGGCCCAGGACCGGACGGCCGGGTTCGCCGCCGACCCCGCCGAGCGGGCGGTACGGACCGAACAGGTCGGCATCGCCCTGTTGACGCTCTTCGAACGGCTCTCCCCCGAACAGCGGGTGGCGTTCGTGCTGCACGACGTCTTCGCCGTACCGTTCCAGCAGATCGCGACCACGCTCGGCACCAGCCCGGCGGCCGCCCGGCAGCTCGCCACCCGGGCCCGGCGGGCGATGGCCGAGGGCGGTGCGCGGCGGTCGACCGACCCCGTGGAACACCGGCGCCTGCTCTCCGCCTTCCTCGCCGCCGCCGAGGCGGGCGACCTTGACGGGCTGCTCGCCGTGCTCGCCCCCGACGCGGTCTTCGTCGGCGACGGCGGAGGACTCTTCCCGACCGTCCGCCGCCCGGTGGTCGGGGCCGACAAGGTGGCACGCCTCGCCCTCGGCCTGCTCCAACGGTTGACGGCCACCTCGGCGATCCGCAACCTGCGGACGGCGCACGTGCTGGTGAACGGCTTCCCGGGGCTGCAGGTCGAGGCCGACTACCGGCGGGGGCTGTCGCTGCGTGGCGTGGTCTGGTGCACGGTCGTGGCCGGCCGGATCACCGGGCTCTACCACCAGGTCAACCCGGAGAAGTTGACCCGGGTGCCGCCGCTGGACCCGGCCGGCGACGACGGTCCGCCGCTGCCGGCCGACGAGGGCGCGGGCGCGGCGGACGGCGGTTCGCCCGGGGCAGGATCACGGCTGGCCGCCCAGGCCGGGTGACCGCGATCGTTCCCGAGCCGCTCAGCGCGGCCGCGTCGACCTCCGCGACTGGGTGACCGCGATGGTCCCCGAGCCGCTCAGCGCGGCCGCGCCGACCTCCGCGACCGGGTGAACGGGCCGCCGTCCGCTGGCCGCGCCGTTCCCCGACGCCGACCGGCAGCGGGTCAGACGACCAGGGCCAGCCACTTCCGGTACGCCGACGCGAACGGCTCGGTGCCGTCGCCGAGCGCCCCGTACAGCCACTCCGCCGCCGCCCGGGCCTGCGTCACCAGCTCGTCCGGATAACCGAACCGGACCCGGTGCTCGGCGAACTCGTCCTCGTCGCGCAGCTCCACCAGCTCGGTGCCCCGGCGGCGTACCACGTCCAGGTCGAGATCGACCAGGTGCACGGTGTCGCCCTCCCAGCGGGCCGGACTGGCGATGTCGCAGTAGACCTCGCTGGTCCGCGGCGGCGGGTTGAACATCGTCGTCCACCAGGCGTCGTGCGGAACGAGCAGGACGAACGGGATCTGCTCGACCGACGGGCGGCCGTGGTAGATGGAGTGGGTGCCGGCGGTCACACCGAGCCAGACACCGAGATCGTCCTCGGTCAGCCGGCGGGCGGGGTAGTCCCGGTGCGGAGTGCCGTCGTACTTGCGATAGACGACCCGGACCACATCGCTCGACATGTCCGCACCCTAGCGGATGTCCCCCACTACCCGCCGTGTGCGAAGCGTCCGGTAGTCGTCGGATTCGACAACAACAGGAGACTGACAACGGGCCCGTCCCGGGAGCCGCGTCCGGTCCGGAGGCGGCGGCCGTACCCCGGGTGGGCGAAGCGGCGGACCCGCCGGCCGAGGGAGCACACCCGGTGTCGGGAGGGACGGGTACGGTCGCACAGTGACCGCGCCCGCCACCGACGCCAGCCCACCCACCACGACCGGCCCGACGGCGACGGAGGCCGGAGCCGCCACGGGTTCCGGGCCCGGCGACGCCCCGACCGGCAGGTCCGGGCGACGGCGTCGCGGCGACCGACCCGGCGCCCTCGACCTGCTGACCGCCGCCGTCGGCGCGGTCCCGGGCGGTGCCGCCCGCCCCGGGCAGCAGCAGATGGCGACCGCGATCGAGCAGAGCGTCAGGTCCCGCGAACATCTGCTGGTGCAGGCCGGCACCGGCACCGGCAAGTCGCTGGCCTATCTCGCCCCGGCGCTGACCGTCGACGGCCCGGTGGTGGTCTCGACCGCCACGCTGGCGCTCCAGTCGCAGCTCGTCGACCATGACCTGCCCCGGCTCGCGGACGCGGTCGAACCGGTGCTCGGCCGACGACCGACGTTCGCCGTGCTGAAGGGCCGGCACCACTACCTGTGCCTGGCCCGGCTGGAGAACTCCACAGAGGACGAGCCGGAGGACACCCTCTTCGACACCCCGACCCGGGGTGGCGGCGGCACCAAGTGGCTCGGTGAGGCCGGGCGGCTGGGCAAGCAGATCCAGCGGCTGCGGGACTGGGCCATGGAGACCGCCACCGGTGACCGGGACGAGCTGGACCCCGGGGTGGACGACCAGTCCTGGCGGCTGGTGTCGATGCCGGCCCGGGAGTGCGTCGGCGCGGCCCGCTGCCCGTACGGGGCGGAGTGCTTCGCGGAGGCGTCCCGGGCCCGGGCCCGGGAGGCCGACGTGGTGGTGACCAACCACAGCCTGCTCGCCGTCGACATGCTCGCCGGCCGGCACATCGTGCCGCCGCACAAACTGCTGATCGTCGACGAGGCGCACGAGCTCGCCGACCGGGTCTCCTCGGCGGCCCAGGCCGAACTGATCCCGGAGCTGATCGACCGAGCGGCGCGGCGGACCCGCCCGCTGGTCGATCCGGAGCTGGCGGAGGGGCTCGTCGCGGCCGGCGACGCGCTCGCGGTCGGGCTGACCGAGGCGCCGGCCGGGCGGATCACCGGCGGGCTGCCGGCACCGCTGCGCGAGGCGTGCACCCTGCTCGACGCCGCGACCCGGGGCGCGTTGGAGAAGATCGGCGACGTCAAGGCCGACGACCCCGATCCGGTCCGCAAGCAGCAGGCCAAGGCGGTACTGGACGAGTTGTCGAAGACCGCCCAGCGGCTGCTGGAGGAGGCCGACCACGACGTCGCGTGGGTGGAGAAGCCCGAGGGGCCGGTCGGCCGGCGTGCCCTGGTCGTCGCGCCGCTCTCCGTCGCGGGCACGCTCGCCACCCATCTGTACGACGAACGGACCGTCGTCGCCACCTCGGCCACCCTCGCCCTCGGCGGCCGGTTCGACACGGTGGCCCGGGCACTCGGCCTGGAACTGCCGACGTCGTCCCCGCCCGCCCCCTCGGCGGCGGCGTCGGCGATGGCCACGAAGAGCCGTGGCACGGCGGCGGGGACGGCACCCTCCGGGGCCGCCAGCCGACCGGCGCCGGCGGGAGCGGGCGACCGCCCCGGGCCGGTCGACTCGGGCCCCGGCTGGCGTTCACTCGATGTCGGGTCACCGTTCGACTACGCCCGGCAGGGCATCCTGTACGTCGCCGCGCACCTGCCCCGGCCCAGCGCCTCCGGCCTGCCGGCCGCCGCCGGTGAGGAACTGCTCGCCCTGGTGGGCGCCCTCGGTGGTCGTACCCTCGGGCTGTTCTCGTCCCGCCGCGCCGCGCTGCAGGCCGCGGAGCTGCTGCGGGCCCGGACCGATCTGCCGATCCTGCTGCAGGGCGAGGAGGCGCTGCCGCTGCTGGTCCGGAGGTTCCGGGAGGACCGGGCGAGCTGCCTGTTCGGGGTGATGTCCCTCTGGCAGGGCGTGGACGTGCCGGGCGACGCCTGCCAACTGGTGGTGATCGACCGGCTGCCCTTCCCCCGGCCGGACGAGCCGCTGGCGGCGGCCCGGGCGGCGGCGGTGGACTCGGCCGGCGGTTCCGGTTTCGCCTCGGTCAGCGTTCCGATCGCGGCCGTACGGCTGGCCCAGGGGGTGGGTCGACTGATCCGGTCGGTGCAGGACAAGGGTGTGGTGGCGGTGCTCGACTCCCGGCTGGAGACGGCCCGGGGGTACGGGGCGTTCCTCCGGCGTTCGCTGCCGCCGTTCTGGTACACCACCCGTCCGGACATCGCCCGGGGCGCGTTGGAGCGGCTCGGGCGCGACTGAGCCGACCGGCGGCGGCTCTCGGCCGCCCGGCGGCTCTCAGGGGGCGGTCGGGGCCACCACCACCGCGTCCGGCGGCACCTCGGGCCGCCGTCGGTGGGCCAGCCGGCGTACCGCCGTGTTGAGCACGGCGACCAGCGGCACCGAGACCAGGGCGCCGACGATCCCGGCCAGCACCACGCCGGCCGCGATGGCGACGATCACCGCGAGCGGATGGATCGCCACCGCCCGACCCATGATCAACGGCTGCAGGATGTGCCCCTCGATCTGCTGTACGCCGATCACCACGCCGAGGATGATCAGCGCGGTGACCCAGCCGCTGTCGACCAGGGCCACCAGCACCGCCACCGCGCCGGAGAGGGTGGCGCCGACGATCGGGATGAACGCGCCGAGGAAGACCAGCGCGGCGAGCGGGAACGCGAACGGGATGTCGAAGACGACGAGGAAGATGCCGATCCCGACCGCGTCGATGAACGCGACCAGTACGGTCGCCCGGACGTACGCGACCAGGGTGGCCCAGGAGGCGCGGCCGGCGTCGTCGACCCGCCAGCGGGCCGCGACCGGCAGCAGCCGGACGATGAACCGCCAGATCTTGCCGCCGTCCCGGAGGAAGAAGAACGTGGCGAAGAGCACCAGCAGCGCGCCGGTGAGCAGCTCGGCGACGGTCGCGGCGGTGGAGACCGCCCCGCTGGTCAGCGACTGGGTGTTCTCGTTGATCCAGCGCTCGCCCTGGGCGATGTAGGAGTCGAGTTGCCGGTCCGACATGTGCAGTGGACCGGTCTGCAGCCACTCCTGGATCTGCCGGATGCCGTCGGTGGCGTTGCGGCTCAGGTCCGGTACGCCCCGGATGAACTCGTTCACCACCAGGGTGAGGGTGCCGACGACCGCGGCCAGGCCGGTGACCAGCACCACCGCGGTCGCCAGTGAACGGGGGAACCGGGCCCTGAGCAGCCAGCCGACCGCGGGCGCCAGCAGGGCGGAGAGCAGCAGCGCGATGGCCAGCGGGATGATCACGATCCGGATCGTGCCGATCACCTTCAGCAGGGCCCACGCGACGAGCCCGATGACGATCAGCCGCCACGACCAGGCGGCGGCGATCCGCAGGGCGTGCGGTACGTCCTCGTCGTCCCGGCTCGCCGTCGAGGGGTGCACGATCTCCCCCGACTCCTCGACCGGTACCGGCGGCGGCGGTACCGGCGCGGCCGCGACCTCGCCCGCCTCCGGTTGCGTCGACGGCTGCGGCCGGTTCCCAGACCGCCCGGACACGTAGGCGCGACGGATTCTCGCCCGTAGCTGCTCGAAGCGGCTCAAGCGCACCTCCCGGCTGTGAGAACTCATCCGCACCTCCCGCTGTGGAAGCTTGGCCTCCCTACCGTAGCCGGACCGGTACAGCCCGGCTCGGCGCGCATGACCCGCCCGGCACGGGTGACCGGCGTGCGGGTGAGCCGGGGCACGGTCAACGGGCGCGACACGGTCGACGGGCCCGGCCGGCTGACCAGGTCGGGGCGGGCGGCGGGGGCCGAGGAGGCGCAGGTCGACGCGACGGCGGGGCACGGTACCGTTTTGCGACGTGACCGCCGACGTGAACAACGACAACGGGCTGCCCATCCGCCTGCTGCACGACCGGGTGCTGGTGCGTACCGAGGGCGGTGAGGGTGAACGGCGCTCGACCGCCGGCATCGTCATCCCGGCGACCGCCTCGATGGGGCGCCGCCTGGCCTGGGCGACCGCGGTGGGTGTCGGTCCGAACGTCCGATCCATCGTCTCCGGCGACCGGGTGCTCTTCGACCCGGACGACCGCTCCGAGGTGGAACTGCACGGCCGGGAGTACGTCCTGCTCCGCGAACGCGACGTGCACGCGGTGGCCGCCCAGCGGGTCGAGAACGACTCCACCGGCCTCTACCTCTAGAAACCCCCGGGTGGCCGGTACGGCGGGTAGGGCGGGCTGCCCCCCGGCGGCGCCGACGGCCCGCCCGTCCCGTACGGCGCCGGTGGGCCGTAGCCGCCGAAGGCCGGCGGATGGCCGGCCGGCACCAGCACCACGGGGATCGGCACCACCGGCTCGCTCGGCGCCTCCACGGTCCGCCTGGTCCCGTCCGGGAACGTCAGGTGGTAGCGGGCCCCGTCCCAGAACCCGGGCGGCGCCTGCGGATCCCGCCCGACGAAGACCTGCCGAGCCGCCTGCAACTCGTCGAGCAGGCGCCGCTCCTCGGCCACCGAACGGGCCAACGCCGCCGGCTTGGCGTCCAGCCCTCGCACCATCCCGTCCCGCAGCAGCGCCAACCGGGTGGCGGCGTACTGGAACGCGCGCATCGCCCGCAGGCCGTCCGGGCCGGCCACCCGGCGGGCCCACTGCCGGGCCGCGTGCCGCCGGCCGAGGCTGCTCATCGCGGCGACCTCCGGCGGCGTCAACCAACCCGTGCGTACGTAGTCGGGCAGCCGTCGCTCGGTGAGCCGGCCCTCCCAGCCACGCAGCCAGATGGCCAGCCCGACCATGCCCAGGAAGATCGGCACCATCAGGCTGATGTAGCTGTAGAGCATGATCAGCGGCTGACCGGTCTGCTCGACGAGGGTGGGTGCCAGGTTCCAGGTGCCGTGCAGGATCATCGCCAGCAGCAGACCGGCCAGCGGGGCGGTGATCCGTACCGCCCGGTCGGCCGAGCGGGCCGCGATGCCCAGCCCGACCCCGGTCATCGCGGTGAAGAGCGGGTGGGCGAAACCGCTGATCAGGACCCGGGAGATGAAGACCGCGAAGAGGTTCATCGTGCCGGTGGCCGGCCCGTACTGGCTGGCGCCCTCGGCGTAACCGAGTCCGCCGAGGTAGAGGATGTTCTCCACCATCGCGAACCCGATCGCCGACATGCCACAGTAGACGATTCCGTCGGTGATGCCGGACCACTCCCGACGCCGGAAGAGCAGCAGCAGGATCGGGCCCAGCGCCTTGGTCAGCTCCTCGATGAACGGTGCGACCAGCACCGCCACCAGCGAATCCGACAGACCGGCGGAGTGGAACAGGTCCGCCGCGAACCCGTTCACGTTCAGCGAGGCGTACGTCGACACCGCCGCGCCCCAACCGAAGCAGAAGACGAGGTACTTGACCGGCTCCGGCTCGTACCGGTCGAGCCAGAGGAAACAGGCGACCAGGACCGGCACCGGCACGATCGCCGCGACCAGCCCGACCGCCAGGGCGGTGTAGCCGAGCCGCTCGCCGAGGGTGAGCAGCATCGCCACCGCGCAGCCGGCGATCAGCAGGATCACCCCGACCAGGACCAGGATGCGGCGCCAGCCCAGCCCGGACCGCGACCGGACCCGGACCACCGGCAGTCCGCCGGGCGGTGCCGGCGGGAACGCTGCCGGCGGAACCGGTGGTGGCGCGGATGTCGGCGCACCGGGCGGCGGGGTGTCGACCATGACGTCAGCGTAGTCACATTCGGAAGCGCCTGGTCGTGCCAGTTCCCGTCCGGCTATGCTCGGCGGCAGGTCACGAGTGCCAGCGTTCAGCCCCGGCTTGCTGGCCGGCAACCCTCGTCGAGGTTCGCGGTGGGGTGCCCCGGGTGATGACCGGGCCTGGTCGCACAGCCGCGCCAGGCAAGCGCGGGCCCCGACCCATCCCGCTCCGGGGTCCCTGGACTGCCGGAGGTATCCCGATGAGCACCACTGTCGCACCCCCTGCCCGCCGTACCGCGCCCGCCGACCTGGCACCGGACCCCGTTGCAGCGGTGACGGCCCCCGGCCGGCCCGCGGACGCGCCGGCCGACAGCACGGCGGCGGCGGCGCTGGCCACCGACAGCACCGTCGCGGCGCTGGCTGCCGGCAGTACGGCGGCGGCCGCCGGGCCGCTCGACGTGCTCGGCGTGCCGGGCCAGATCAACCTCGACTACGCCGCCACCGCGCCGTGCGCCCGGGCCGCCGCCGACGCGGTCGCCGAACTGCTGCCCTGGTACGGCAGCGTGCACCGGGGCGCCGGAGCGCTGTCCCGACGCAGCACCCTCGCCTACGAGCGTTCCCGGGAACGGGTCGGCGACTTCCTCGGCGTCCGCGCGGACGACCACGTCATCTTCACCCGCAACACCACCGACGCGCTGAACCTGCTGGCCCGCGCCCTGCCGGCCGGCACCCGGGTGGTCACCTTCGGCGGCGAGCACCACGCGAACCTGCTGCCGTGGCCGGCCGGCGCGGTCCGGTTGCCGGTACCCGGGTCGCCCGCCACGGCCGTCCGGTCACTCGACGCCGCCCTCCGGGAACTGCGCCGGGGCGCCACCGAGGCGGTACCGATCCTGGTCGCGGTGACCGGGGCCAGCAACGTCACCGGGGAGGTCTGGCCGGTGGCGGAACTGGCCCTGGTCGCCCACCGGTACGGCGCGCGGATCGCCCTGGACGCTGCCCAACTCGCCCCGCACGCCCCGGTCGACCTCGCCGCTCTGGACGTGGACTACGTGGCGGTCTCCGGACACAAGTTGTACGCGCCGTTCGGGATCGGCGTACTGGCCGGGCGGTCCGACTGGCTGGACGCGGCTCCGCCGTACCTGGCCGGTGGCGGGGCCACGCTGGCGGTCGGGGCGGCCACCCACGACGTACGGTGGACGACCGGGCCGGCCCGACACGAGGCGGGCACCCCGAACCTGCTCGGCGCGGTCGCGCTGGCCGCCGTCTGCCAGGCGCTGGAGGCCGCGGACCGGACCGCGCTGCACCTCCACGAGCAGGCGCTCCTCGCCCACCTGCGGGCCGGGCTCGCCGCGCTGCCGGAGGTGTGCGAACTTCGTACCTTCGCCGCCGAGGCGCCCCGGGTCGGCATCGTGTCGTTCGTGGTCGCCGGCCGGGACTCGGCCGAGGTCGCGGCGGAACTCGCCCAACGGTGGCAGATCGGGCTCCGGGACGGGTTGTTCTGTGCCCACCCGCTGGCCCGGCGACTGCTCGCCGAGGCGGCCAGCCGGAACGGGCGGGCCGACCTGCCGGCCACCGCGCTGCGGGCCAGTATCGGCCTGGGCACCACCCGCCGGCACGTCGATCACCTGCTCGCCGCCCTGGCCACCCTCACCGACGCGAACTGAGCCGAACGGCCGGCATCCCGGATCGGCGCCCTGAGCCGGCCGGCCGGCGTCCCGGATCGGTGCCCTCAACCGGGCATCCGGGCGGACGGCGTCGTGAGCCGGCCGGACAGGCGGGAATCGCCCCGAGGCTGGTCGGACGGTCAACTGCGCCGCTGACCGCCCGACCGGGCCGCATCGGCAGCGGCCTGGGCGGCGTCTCCGGCGTGTCCGCCGGCCGCCAGCCGCACCAGCCGGTTCGCCTCGGTCCGCTCGATTCCGGTCGCCCGGAGCAGGTCGCTGCCGGTGGTCCGGACCTGCGCGATCACCACGCTGCCGGAGAACCCGACCCCCTCGTCGTACGCCCGGCCGGCCTGCCCGATCGCCTGCAGAGCCTGCTCCCGCGCGGCCTCCGGCTGGATGCCGATCCCGAGATCCCGGCGGAGCATCTTGACCGCCTCGGCGAGCAGCGCCACCGCGTTCGCCATCTCCTCCGGCACCGGCTCGTCGTCCTCCAGTACGGTGACCGAGCGCCGGATCAGGGTGCCGCTGTTGTGCACGGCGTGCTCGATGTACTCGGAACTCTCCACGTACTGGGCGAGCGCCGGCCGGCGGTGCCAGCGCACCGGCGACAGGATCGAGGTCTCCCGGCCGCCCTCCAGCGCCTCAGCGAAGCTCTGCAGATGTTCCTCGACCTCCCGCAACCGGTCCAGGGCCCGCTGGGCGCGCGCCGCGTCCCGGGTCTTGAGCGCCTCCGCGGTCTCGGTCAGCTCCTCGGTGAGCCGGCCGAGCGCCGGCCGGGCCGCCCGGTCCACGACCCGGAGCGGATTCAGCGGCAGGACCAGCGCGATCACCACCAGTCCGGCGAAACCGCCGATCAGCGCGTCGATCACCCGGGGCGCCTCGATGTTCGACTCGGACGGCATGACGGTCACGATCAGCACGGCGGTCGCCGCCGCCTGGGTCACCACCGCCGGGCCGCCGCCCAGGAAGATGGTGACCACGATCGAGAGCAGGACGATCAGGCCAAGCTGCCACGCACCACGCCCGGCGAGCAGGACCAGGACGTCACCGAGCCCGATCCCCACCGCGACGCCGATGATCAGCTCGATGGTCCGGCGGAACCGCTGCCCGACCGAGGAGGCGATGGTGCCGATCGCGGAGATCGGCGCGAACACCGGCGACGGGTTGCCGAGCAGTTCGTGCGAGGCGGTCCAGGCCAGCGCCGCCGCCACCGCCGCCTGCACCGACAGCAGCATGTTGAACCG
This sequence comes from Plantactinospora sonchi, assembly GCF_036422035.1. NCBI lineage: Bacteria > Bacillati > Actinomycetota > Actinomycetes > Micromonosporales > Micromonosporaceae > Plantactinospora > Plantactinospora sonchi. Next base: position 25,633 of record NZ_JAZGQK010000010.1, on the reverse strand, counting down.
TACGGCGTGCCAGCGGTCCCGCACGGTGGCCCTGGACCGCCGACGGAACTCCTTCATCAGTTGACTGATCCGCTCCCGGTCCAGGTCCAGATCCACGGGCGTTTTTGCCACGGTGTCCCGGACGGTGCGCATGGCGGGGACTACCCACTCCCGAACCCCCTGAACCTGCAAGGAAGGGCCCCTTGTTATCGCTTCTGGTAGAGGAAGGGCCCCTCCTAACCGCGCAGGTCCAGAACGGCCATGGTCGACGGGTCGTCCGCCGACTAGCCTGCCCACCATGCCGGATCTTCTCGACGACCTGCGGGCGGCCCTCGGTGAATCCGCCGTACTGACCGATCCCGACCTGCTCCGTGGCTACCAGCGCGACGAGGCCGACCTCTGCGCGGCCGGGATGCCCGCCGTGGTGGTCCGCCCCCGTAGCACCGCCGACGTGGTCGCCGTGGTCCGCACGGCCGCGGCGTACGGCGTACCGGTGGTGCCGCAGGGTGCCCGGACCGGCCTGGCCGGCGCCGCGAACGCGGTCGACGGCGCGGTGGTGCTCTCGATGACGGCGATGGACGAGATCCTGGAGATCGACCCGGTGAACCGGATCGCGGTGGTGCAGCCGGGTGTGGTCAACGCCGCGCTGGCCGGTGCGGTCGCCAAGCACGGGCTGCGGTATCCGCCCGACCCGGGCTCGTGGGAGTCGTCGACGATCGGTGGCAACGTCTCCACGAACGCCGGCGGCATGTGCTGCGTCAAGTACGGCGTGACCACCGAGTACGTCCTCGGCCTGGAGGTGGTACTGGCCGACGGTGAGGTGCTGCGCACCGGACGACGTACCGCCAAGGGAGTCGCCGGGTACGACCTGACCCGGCTCTTCGTCGGTTCGGAGGGCACCCTCGGCGTGATCACCGAGGTGACCGTCTCGCTGCGCCCGGCGGCCGAGGAGTCGTTGACCCTGGTCGCGGTCTTCCCGTCGACCGCCACCGCCGGCCGGGCGGTCGCGGAGATCTCCGCCCAGGGGCTCACCCCGAGCCTGCTGGAGCTGCTGGACCGGACCCATCTGCGGGCGATCGAGGCGTACCGGCCGATGGGGTTGCGGACCGACGCCGGGGCGCTGCTGCTCGCCGCCGCCGACACCGGGCAGCAGGCCGCCGCCGACCTGGCCCGGCTGGCCGAGGTCTGTACGACCAGCGGCGCCGACGAGGTCTACGCGGCGACCGACGCCGAGGAGGCGGCAGCGCTGCTGCAGGCCCGCCGGCTGGCGCACCCGGCGATGGAGCGGTTCGCCGCGCAGGCGTTCCCGGGTGGCAACGGTGGCCTGGTCATCGACGACATCGCGGTGCCCCGGGACGCGCTGGCGGCACTGCTGGACGGGGTGGCCCGGATCGCCGTCGAGTGCGACGTACCGATCGGCGTGGTCGGGCACGCCGGGGACGGCAACATGCACCCGAACATCGTGGTGGACCGGGCCGATCCGGTCAGCGTGGAACGCGGCCGGCGGGCCTTCGACGCGATCATGGAGCTGGGACTCTCACTCGGCGGTACCTGCACCGGCGAACACGGGGTGGGCCTGCTGAAGCGGGACTGGCTGGCCCGGGAGATCGGCCCGGTCGGGGTACGGGTGCACCAGGCGATCAAGCACGCCCTCGACCCGACCGGACTGTTCAACCCCGGCAAGGTGATCTAGGCGTCGACCGGGGCCACGCCGCCCTCGACCGGCCGGGGTCTCGCGTTGCGCAGTCGGATCCCGCTGAACTCCACGGTGCTGGCGACCACCGCGTCCCAGAACGGCCAGAGGTTGTCGAGGACCCGTAGCTGGATGCCCGCCTCCTCGTGGCAGCGCAACAGGTCGCCGACGGGTTCGGCCGGGCCGAGCGGCACCACCGGTTCGACCGCGACCATCGCGTGCGGCCGGGGCGTACCGAACGGGCGGAACGGTTCGGCGGGCAGCCGGTACGCGTAGAGCCGCACCGTCCGGAGCGCCGCCAGCCAGCCGTACTCGACGGCGTGGACGCGGACCCCGCAGCCGACGCCGACGATCCGCGCCCGGTCCTGGTCGGTGGTGGTCCCGCCGCACCAGGCGAGCGCCCGCGGGCAGTCCCGGGGAAACCAGTACGCCGGGGACTGTTCGTGGTCGACCGCCCAGACGTACGGTTCCGGTTGCCGTGCCGTCGCCGCGACGTGCGGCAGGAACCGGGTGATCGTCGGATCCTCGGAGAAGTGCAGCACCTGGCCCGATTCGGGTCGCATCCCAACCAGCCTACGTCCCAGCCGCCGCAGTCCGGTCATAACGGGGGTGGCACGCTCCACTGTGTCCACCCGGCCGCCCGACGGGCGGAGCCAGCCTGGTCGGGCGGACAACCGCCGCGCCTGCCCCGGCCGGTCCGCCGTCAGCCCGACAGTTCGACCCCGCCCAGCCCGGCGTCCGCGGCACGGTCGGCAGCCAGGCCGCGTACGTCGGGGGCGCCGAGCCGGGCCGCGTCCGCGGTGGCGTCGTCCGGCATCCGCTGCGACTGCCGCTCCGCCGCGACCCGGGCCAGGTAGTGCTCGACCTCGCGGGCGCGTACCGAGGCGTCCCAGCCGAGCACCCGGCCCATCAGTTCGGCCGCCTGCTCGGCCGACTCGACGCCCCGGTGCGGCGTCTCGAACGAGATCCGGGTACGCCGGGTCAGCACGTCGTCGAGGTGCAGCGCTCCCTCGGCCCGGGCGGCGTACACCACCTCGGCGGCGAGGTACTCCGGTGCGCCGGCGAGCGGCGAACCGAGCAGCGGCTCGGCGTCGATCATGGCGAGGAGTTCGGTGGTCAGGTTGCCGTACCGTTCCAGCAGGTGTTCCACCACCCCGGCCGGTACGCCGTGCCGGCGGGCCAGGTCCGCCCGGTCCCGCCACAGCGCCGGGTACCCGTCGGCACCGAGCAGCGGCAGGTCGGCGGTGCGGGACGGGCGTACGCCACCGATCCGGCGGGCCGCCTTGTCGACCACGTCGGCGGCCATCACCCGGTACGTCGTGTACTTGCCACCGGCGACCAGCAGCAGCCCGAGCATCGGCTCGAAGACCGCGTGCTCGCGGGAGAGTTTCGAGGTCGAGTCCGCCTCTCCGGTCAGCAGCGGGCGCAGCCCGGCGTAGACGCCCTCGATGTCGTCGGTGGTCAACGGCCGGTCGAGAACGCTGTTGACCTGGTCGAGCAGGTAGTCGATGTCGCGGGCCGAGGCGGCCGGGTGGGCCCGGTCGAGCCGCCAGTCGGTGTCGGTGGTGCCGATGATCCAGTGCCCGCCCCAGGGCAGCACGAAGAGCACCGAGGTCGCCGTGCGCAGGATCAGCCCGGCCTCCCCGGTGATCGCCGAGCGGGGCACCACCAGGTGGACCCCCTTGGAGGCGCGGACCCGGAGCCCACGGCGGACGCCGACGTCGCCGAGCAGCTCCGACATGTCGTCGCTCCACACCCCGGTGGCGGCGATGACGGTCCGGGCGTTCACCTCGAACTCGGCGGGTTCGCCGTTCCCCTGTGCCGGTGCCTCCATGTCCCGGACCCGCACCCCGGTCACCTCGCGGGCCTGCCGGTTGAGGCCGACGACCCGGGCGCTGGTCACCACCGCCGCGCCGAGGCTGGCCGCGGTCCGGGCCAGGGTGACCACCAGCCGGGCGTCGTCGACCTGGCCGTCGTAGTAGCGGATCGCGCCGGAGACCGCGTCGGCGCGCAGGCTCGGGAAGATCCGTCGGGTGCTCTCCCGGGTGAGGTGCCGGTGCAGGGGCATGCCCCGGCCACCACCGAAGATCCCGGCGAAGGCGTCGTACGCGGCGACCCCGGTGCCGTAGTAGGAGCGCCGCCAGACCCGGCCGGGCAGGGCCTTCGCACCGTTGCCGGCGGGCAGCGGCACCAGGATCGGCACCGGACGGACCAGGTGCGGTGCGAGTCGGGTGGCGAGCAGGCCACGTTCGGTCAGTGCCTCGTGAACCAGCCCGAGTTCCAGTTGCTCCAGGTAGCGCAGGCCGCCGTGGATCAGCTTGCTGGACCGGCTGGACGTGCCGGAGGCGTAGTCGCGGGCCTCGACCAGCGCCACCTTCAACCCCCGGGAGGCCGCGTCGAGCGCGGCGCCCGCACCGGTCACCCCGCCCCCGATGACAAGGACGTCGAACCGCTCGCTCCGCAGCCGCCGCAGGTCGGCCGCGCGGCGGGCGGGGGACAACCGGCTGGCCGTGTTCCGGGAAAGGCTGGGATCACGCACGCGTCCACGTTAGCCGCCTGCCGCCGGCAAGGAAGGGCCCCCTCTTATCGCTTCTTGTACAGGAAGGGCCCCCTATTAACAGGTCACGATGCGTGGGTCTTGCCGTCGGCGTGACCTCGGCCATACACTTTGCATCACAGAGGCACTTTGCATCGCAGAGTGCATAGCCGATGCAAAGTCAGAGGAGTCGTGATGGACGCGCCCGACGACACCCGACCGGCCGAGACGCTGGCCGAACTCGAACGGCTCCGCAGCCGTACCCGGGCCAGGGCGCACGGCGGGGCCTGGCTGCCGGCGCTCGGCGTGGCAGTACTGCTGCTGGCCAGCGCACTGCTCTACCGCTCCCCGTTCGCGGCCCCTACGAGCATCACCATCAGCCACCCCTACTGGGCCGGGCTGCGCGACGAGCAACACGACCCCGTGCTCTCGTACGTCTTCTGGTTCGTCGGGATCCCGTTGCTCTTCCTCGCGACCGGATTCTGGTACGCCTGGCGGGCCCGCCGACTCGGCCTGCGGGTCGCCTGGCCCGTCTTCGTCGGCACCGGTCTCGGCGTACTCATCCTGCTCGCGGTCCTCGCGGCGGTACCCGACCGGCAACTGCCGTCCGACGCCCTCAGCAGCGGCCCGGTCGGCTTCTGGTGGCCGGGCCTGCTGACCCCGCTGATGCCGGTCGCCGCCTCGGTGGTCGCCCTCGCCTGGGCCGAACGGAGCGTCGCCCTCGCCGTCGCCGGTGGGTGGATCGCGCTGCTGACGGCCTGGCTGTGCGGCTCGGACCGGCTCGGCTACCTGCCGCCCTGGGCCACCGACCTGCTGGGCGGTGGCAGCGGTTCGCTCGGTGGCGAGCTCGCCCTCCGACCAGGTCACTATCTTGTCCTGATGGCGTTGCCACTCGTCGTCTTCGCCGCCGCCCGCGCGCTCGGGACCCGGCGGACCAACCACCGGGTGTCCGTCGCCGAGGTACCGGGTGCCTGACCGCCGGCCACCGTCGACGCACCCCGCGCTGGCCCTGGACGACACCGTCCACCAGCGGGTACGCCTCGCCATCCTGACCGTGCTGAGCGAGGTCCGGGACTGCCGGTTCGCCGCCCTGCGCGACGAACTCGGGCTGACCGACGGCAACCTCAACCGCCACCTGCGGATCCTCGAGGACGCCGGCCTGCTGCAGGTGACCAAGGGGTACGAGGGACGCCGCCCCTGCACCTGGCTGCGACTCACCCGGCAGGGTCGGACGGCGCTGCGCGCCGAGGTCGCCGCGCTGGAGCAACTGGTCGACCGCCTCCGGGGCGCCACCACCGACGACACGACTCCGTCAGGTCCCGAGGTCTCCACCCAACTCGACGACGGACCCGAGCACGACAGCGGTACCGAGTCACGGTGGAGTGAACGCCCGCCGCGGTAACCCGTGTCGGTCCGTTGCCTGACCGTCCCCCGGTCACGACGAGGCACCGTCCCGTCGCGCCGGCCCCGACCGGCACGGGGGCACCACCGACGACAACCGGCGAGCGGCGTGGTCGAGCCAGGCGTCGTACTGTTCCGGGATGCAGGACGGCACGCCGCCACCGCCCGACGCGACCTCCCCCGGGCCGGCCGTGCCGCCGTACCCACCGCCGGTCGGGGCGACCGGAGCCAGTCCGTGGCCGGTGGTCGCCGCCGTACTCGTCGGTGTCTGGACGGTCGGCGTGACGGTCGGCGCCCAGGCTCTCGGCTGGCTCGGTGACCAGCTGGTCCTCGTCGCCGGGCTGGACCGGCCGGCCTGGCTCTGGCCCGCTGTCGGCCTGGGCAATGCCCTGTTGGTGGGAGTCCCCGCCGGTCTGCTAGCCGCGCTGCCCCGGTCCCCGGCGGTACGGGCCACCGGCCGCGCCTGGCTGCTCGGCACGGTCACGCTCGGCGTCCTCCTGGCACTCCGCGCGCTTCCACCGACCGCGCACGAGGCGTACCTCGCCGGGTTCGCCGCCACGGTCACCCTCGCCACGGTGCTGATCCGCCGGCTCGGTGGCCGACCCGACGGGCCAGGATGGTCACCACCAGCGGCACTCCGCCGGCGCGCCGGGCAGCCGGAGCGGCAACCGGACGAGGCGACTCCGGGCCGGGCGGCCAAAGTTCGGTTCCGCACCGAGCCGGCGATCCTCCTCGGCGTCGCCGCCGGACTGTCGCTGCTGCTGCCCTGGGTCTGGGTCGGTGCGCTGGGCGGCACGCTGGAGACGGTCCTCGCCCTGCTCGCCGCCGCCACGGTCGGCCGGCTGGCCGCCACCGTCCTGGACAGCCGGTTCTGGGCCGCCTTCACACCGGACAGCATGGTGCGCGGTCGCGGCGGCCCGGTTCCGGCGGGATCCCGCACCGGCCTCGTCCTGCTCGGCGGGCTGGTGGCTGGGGTGGCGCTCACCCTGCTCGCCGCCGGCACCGGCCAGTCCGGCACCTCCCTCGCCGTACTCCTGGTGTTGCCACCCACCGGTTTCGCGATCGCCGCGCTGCACGCGGTGTCCGGACAGCGGCCCGACGGCACGGCGGCGGCGGGCGCCGGCACCGCCGGTGGCTGGCTCGTCGGCGTCGCCGCCGTCGGTCCGCTGGCTTTCGCGGACCCGGAGGAGATCACCCTGCTGCTGGCCGTCACCCGGGACGTGCCGTACTGGGCCGCCGTCGCCGCGCTCGGCTCGCTCGCCGTCGCGGTGCTGCTCGGTCTCGGGTACGGCGTCGGCCTCGGCCGGTCCGGCGCCTCCCTGCCCCGCCGGCCGGTGGCCGTGGCCGTCGCCGCCGCCCTGCTGCTCGGCACCGGCGTGGTGTACGTCGGCGTCGGCTCGCCCGGCTGGCACGGTGAGCGGCTCTTCGTGGTGCTCCGCCAGCAGGCGGACCTGACCGGGGTGGCCGGCACCGGCGGCACCGGTCCGGCCGGCCGGGAGGCCCGCGCCCGGGAGGTCTACCGCCGACTCGTCGACACCGCCGAGGCGTCCCAGACCGGGTTGCGTCGGGAACTGGACCGGCTACGCCTGAACCACACGCCGTACTACCTGGTCAACGCGATCGAGACGGACGGCGGTCCGGCGGTCCGGGCCTGGCTGTCCCGCCGGGACGACGTCGCCCGGGTGCTGGTCAGCCAGCGGCTGCGGCCGGTGCCGGCCGGTGGTTCGCCGATGGGTGGCGACGCCCCGGCCCCGCGCACGCCGGGCTGGAACCTGACGATGATCAGCGCCGACCGGGTCCGCTCCGAACTCGGCGTCGACGGTACGGGCATCGTGGTGGGCAGTTCGGACTCCGGGGTGGACGGCACACATCCGGCCCTGGCCCCCGGCTTCCGGGGCGGCGCCGACTCCTGGCACGACCCGTGGAACGGATCCCGCGCCCCGGTCGACCACGGCGGCCACGGTACGCACACCCTCGCCACCGCCGTCGGCGGTGAACAGGTCGGGGTGGCTCCGGGCGCCCGCTGGGTGGGCTGCGTCAACCTGGACCGCAACCTGGGCAACCCGGCCGACTACCTGGACTGCCTGCAGTTCATGCTGGCGCCGTACCCGCCCGGCGCGGACCCGTTCACCGCCGGACGCCCCGAACGGGCCCCCCAGGTGCTGACCAACTCCTGGGGCTGCCCGCCGATCGAGGGATGTGCCCGGGAGACGCTGCGTCCGGCCGCCGCCGCACTCGCCTCCGCCGGCGTCTTCTTCGTCGCCGCCGCCGGCAACACCGGTCCGTTCTGCGGATCGCTCGACGACCCGCCCGCGCCGTACCCGGAGGTCTTCACCGTTGGCGCGACGGATCGGAACCGACAGGTGGCCTTCTTCTCCAGCCGGGGCCCGGCGCCGGGCGGGACGCCGAAGCCGGACCTGGTCGCGCCCGGCGACGAGGTGCTGTCCGCCCTGCCCGGCGGCGGCTACGGCACCCAGAGCGGTACCTCGATGGCCGCCCCGCACGTGGCCGGCGTCGTCGCGCTGATGTGGTCGGCGAATCCGGCGCTGGTCGGCGACCTGGAGACCACCGGACGGATCCTGCGGGACACCGCCACACCGGTCGACCCGACGTTCCGGTCGGGCCAGCCCGCCGACGACTGCGGCGCGCCGTCGCACGTCTCCGGCGCCGGCATCGTGGACGCGTACGCCGCGGTCCGGACCGCCCAGCAGCTCGGGCAGGGATGACGGACGGCCCGGCCGGCGGAGGTGGACACTCCACTCAGCATGCGGGGCACCCCGGCCAGCGTGCGGGGCCGTCGGCTCAGCATCTGGAGCACCCCGGCCAGCATGCGGGGCCGTCGGCTCAACCTGTACGGCGACCGGCCGATGTCCTATCGTCGGCGATCATGGAAGCCGAGTTCTCGATCGTCGCGCTCACCGACGACCAGTCGCCAGCGGTGGCGCGACTGTGCCGGGACGCACTGGACCTGCCCGAGGACGCCGCCGAGGCGGCCGGGATCGTGGCCCGGTTGCGCGACGACACACCGCCACCCGCATCGACGCAACGTCGACGTACCGTCGGCGCGGTCGCCCTGACGGACGGCGCCGTGGTCGGCGCGGCGCTCGGCTCGCTGGCGTACCGGGATCCGACTGTCGGGCACGTCGACCTGCTGGTGGTCCGACCGGACCGGCGGCGGCAGGGCATCGGCCGAGCGCTGCTGCGGTCGGTGGAGACGGCGCTCGCCGCAGTCGGCGCGTCCCAGGTACGCATCGCCGGCAACGCCCCGCACTACGCGTGGCCCGGAATCGACGTCCGGTACACGCCGGCGGTCTGCACCGCGTTGGCGCTCGGCTACACCCCGGACGGTACGGCCTGGAACATGACCGCCGACCTGTCCGACGAGTCCTCTCCCGCGCTACGGCCCACCACCGGCGCCGAACAGCGACTGGCGGCCCAGGGCGTCACGGTACGCCGGGCCGGGCCGGCGGACGTCGCGGCGCTGGGCAGGTTCGCCCGGGACACCTTCGGCGGCAGTTGGGACGCGGAACTGGCGCACTCGATCGGGCCGGACGACGCCGGCTGCCACCTCGCCTTCCGTACCCCGGACAGCGGCGGCGAGCCGGAACTGCTCGGCTTCGCGGCGTACGGCTCCTCCCGGCCGAGTTGGTTCGGGCCGATGGGTACCGCACCGGCCGCCGAGGGTCTGGGGATCGGCGGTGTGCTGCTTCGGCGCTGCCTCCGCGACCAGTACGCGGCGGGTCACCGCCGGGCCCAGATCGGCTGGGTCGGGCCGGTCCCGTTCTACGCGCGGGCCGCCGGGGCGACCATCGAGCGGGTGTTCTTCCTGTACCGCAAGCAACTCTGAGCCCTCCACCGCGAACGGCTCTGAAGTCCTCCGCCGCAAACTCCGAGTCCTCCGCACGGCCGCGTCGGACCAGGAGCTGGGCCGACCGCGTCAACCCGACGAGCCGACCAGGCCGGGTCGGGCCGGGGGGGCCGGCCCTGTGGTTGGCGGGGGCCGGGCAGCCGGCGCTGTGGTTGGCGGGGGCCGGGCAGCCGGCGCTGTGGTTGGCGGGGGCCGGGCAGCCGGCGCTGTGGTTGGCGGGGGCCAGGGAGGGGGCCCTGCGGTTGATAACGGGTCTATACCTACAAAGTGTCATTTAGCCGTGTTCGTCGCCGGTCACCTCCTACCGTGTGCGGAGGAGGCACTCATGGCGAATGATGACGAACCGGTGGACAAGCCGCGTCCGTTGGCCCATCCGCCGACGGACCTGCCCGCCGCCGAGACACCGACACCGGTACCCCGGCTCGGCCGGGACGACGTCGTACCCCGGTATGACGGTGTCGGCGACGTCGACGGTGTGGTGGACGCCGTGCCCTGCGACGAGCAGGGCGAACTCGGCGGGGCACGGGCACCCGGCACGGCCGACGACCCCGGGGAGGTGGTCGACGTCCCTGTCGAGATCGGCAGGCCGTTCAGCCGGGCGGCGAAACGACGCAACCAGCGGCGACTGCCGGGCTGACGACAACCCCGGCGCCGAGGCGGGTCGGTCACCGGCGCAAGAAGTGGCGGGCCGCTCGCCGGTACGACGAAGGGGCGGGCCGCTCGCGCGACCCGCCCCTCACGACGTGGAGTCTGGACTCAGAAGTCCATGTCCCCGCCGCCCGGCGCACCCGCCGGGGCCGGGTTCTTCTCCGGCTTGTCCGCCACCACAGCCTCGGTGGTCAGGAACAGGGCCGCGATCGACGACGCGTTCTGCAGCGCCGACCGGGTCACCTTGGCCGGGTCGATGATGCCGGCCTCGAGCAGGTTGACGTACTCGCCGTTGGCGGCGTTGAGGCCGTGGCCGGCCTCCAGGTTGCGCACCTTCTCGACCACGACGCCGCCCTCAAGGCCGGCGTTGACGGCGATCTGCCGCAGCGGAGCGTCCAGCGCCAGCTTGACGATCTGGGCACCGGTCGCCTCGTCACCGGCGAGGTCCAGCTTGTCGAACGCGGTCTTGCCGGCCTGCACCAGCGCGACGCCACCACCGGGGACGATGCCCTCCTCGACGGCCGCCTTCGCGTTACGCACGGCGTCCTCGATGCGGTGCTTGCGCTCCTTCAGCTCGACCTCGGTGGCCGCGCCGACCTTGATCACCGCAACACCGCCGGCCAGCTTGGCCAGGCGCTCCTGCAGCTTCTCGCGGTCGTAGTCGGAGTCGCTCTTCTCGATCTCGGCCCGGATCTGGTTGACCCGGCCCTGGATCTGGTCGGCGTCGCCGGAACCGTCGACGATGGTGGTCTCGTCCTTGGTCACCACGACCTTGCGGGCGCGGCCCAGCATGTCGAGGCCGACGGCGTCGAGCTTGAGGCCGACCTCCTCGCTGATCGGCTGACCGCCGGTCAGGATGGCGATGTCGCCCAGCATGGCCTTGCGGCGGTCACCGAAGCCCGGCGCCTTGACGGCGACGGACTTGAAGGTGCCCCGGACCTTGTTCACGACCAGGGTCGCGAGGGCCTCGCCCTCGACGTCCTCGGCGATGATGGCCAGCGGCTTGCCCGACTGCATGACCTTCTCGAGGATCGGCAGCAGGTCCTTGACCGTCGAGATCTTGTTGTTGACGATCAGGATGTACGGGTCGTCGAGGACGGCCTCCATCCGGTCGGGGTCGGTCATGAAGTACCCCGAGATGTAGCCCTTGTCGAAGCGCATACCCTCGGTCAGCTCCAGCTCGAGCCCGAAGGTGTTGCTCTCCTCGACGGTGATGACGCCTTCCTTGCCGACCTTGTCCATCGCCTCGGCGATGATCTCGCCGACGCTGGTGTCACCAGCGGAGATGGAGGCGGTGGAGGCGATCTGCTCCTTGGTCTCGATGTCCTTGGCGAGCTTGCTCAGCTCCTCCGAGACGTTCGCGACCGCGGCCTCGATGCCCCGCTTCAGGGCCATCGGGTTCGCACCGGCCGCGACGTTGCGCAGGCCCTCGCGGACCAGCGCCTGGGCGAGGACGGTCGCCGTCGTCGTGCCGTCACCGGCCACGTCGTCGGTCTTCTTCGCGACCTCCTTGACCAGCTCGGCGCCGATCTTCTCGTACGGGTCCTCGAGCTCGATCTCCTTGGCGATGCTCACACCATCGTTGGTGATGGTCGGAGCGCCCCACTTCTTCTCGAGCACGACGTTGCGGCCCTTGGGGCCCAGCGTCACCTTCACGGCGTCGGCGAGGGTGTTCATACCCCGCTCGAGGCCGCGGCGCGCCTCTTCGTCGAACGCGATCATCTTGGCCATACGGCGTTGTCCTCCTGGACACTCACGGCCGCCGGAGTCTTGCCGACCCCGACCCTGCCGCCTGATTACGCACCTTCGGACGTCACTACGGCACTGGCGGACGGGGCCGTTCCGGGCGCGAAGCGCCTGGTCAACTCCGTCGCGCTGTGCGACAGTGACGTCCGCTGGCCGGGCCGGACAGCCCGCGACGACCGGCCATGTGCCGCGTGCCCGTACGACGAACCCGCGACCGTGGCCCTACCGCCCCGACCTTGGCACTCGCGACGCGCGAGTGCCAATCACTTGTTTAGCACTCTCCCATGCCGAGTGCAAGCGAGTGTGCCGGACCGGAACTCCTGCCGGGGCGACCTTCGGAGCCGGTCGGCGCGCTGGCCCGGAGCAGGGGTCGGCCCGACCGGGGCGCCGTCGACCCGCCCGGCGGACGGACCCGACAGACAGGGATCGGCCTGACCGGAGCACCGTCGACCCGGCCCGGCGGACGGACCCGACAGATGGGGACCGCGGGGGACCGCCAGACGGGGACGAACCGGCAGACAGATCGGGACCGGCAAGGCCGACGCCCGGAACCGACAACGCCGACGCGGGCCGACAGACGGGGACCGACAGGAACCGGCAGGCGCGGGCGGACGGGCCGGGCGGGCAACCGACCGTCTCAGGCCGGGGCGCGCGCCGCACGCCGGAGCGGGCCCAGAGGATCAACGCGGGTCTGAAAGATCAACAACGGACACCGGAGGTCGTACGGGCCGGCGGGCTGGGCGCCCGTCGATCGATGGTCCGGCCACCTCCGCCGCCGGCACGGCGGGTACCCCAGGGGCGGTCCGGCAGCCCGGAAGGCGATCAGCGCAGTGGCGCTCGGCGCGGGGCGCGAACGGACCACGGAGGCAACCGGCGTGGATGAGGTCGCCGGGTCAGCGGGTCCCGTGGCCCGGACCCCGCAGGATCAGCCGAGGACACCCCTCGGGTCAGACCGATCCCTGACCACGGTTTCCCACAGGCCAGGGATCGGTGAAGCAGAGCACGAGCCGAACGGCCGTGGGCCCGGAAGTGTCCGGTGGGCGGGCCGACCGGCCCGCCCGGGTCAGGCGATGACCCGGACCTTCTCCGCCTGCGGGCCCTTCTGGCCCTGGGCGATCTCGAACTCGACACGCTGACCGTCGTCAAGCGCCTTGTAGCCGTCCATCTCGATCGCGGAGAAGTGGACGAAAACGTCCTGCCCGCCGTCAACCGCGATGAAGCCGTAGCCCTTTTCGCTGTTGAACCACTTCACGGTGCCCTGCGCCACGGTGCACTTCCTTACTTCGCGCCGGGCTGACCAAGCCCGACGTCGACGTACGCCTGCCGGGACCGCCGGATCTGTCACTTGGTGCGACGGATCGAACAAATCAAGCGGCCGAAACCGCACCGTACACCAAGGTCGGGCGGCAGCGCACTAGTCCAAAACGGTCAGGCAGCCGGGTACCGGACGACCGGACCGGGGCGACAAGCCATCGGCAACCGTCGCTGCCCAGGTCACCGCCCACCTGAGCAGCCGCGTACCGGACCGGTGACCCCTCGGAACGGTCCGGGGTACGGCGTGCGACCATGACGCACGTGTCGGCTCCCGCACCGGAAACCGCCGCCGGCCCACCACCCGGCATCCCGGCCGAGCCGCGTCGACCGGCCGCCGCCGTCCCAGCCCCACCCGGGCTGCCGACGGTACGTCGAATCCGGCTCACCGACGCCGCGCGGATGCGGGCACTCCGGCTGGAGATGCTCGCCGACTCGCCACTGGCCTTCCTGGAGACCCTCGCCGACGCGGCCGCCCGGCCACACGCCGAGTACGCGGCCCGGATCGCGACGATGGCGACCGGCCACCGCAGTGCCGCGTTCGTCGCCGAGGTCGACGGCCGGCTGGTCGGACACGCGGGCGGCCAGGCGGCACCCGGCCAGCCCGGGCGTACGGTCGTCTTCGCCGTCTACCTCACCCCGGCCTGGCGGGGCAGTGGTCTGCTCGCCGCCCTGGTCGACGAGGTGGCCGCCTGGTCGCGGGCGACCGGACGACCTGAACTGCTGCTGGAGGTCGTGGTCGGCAACAACCGGGCGGTACGGGCGTACCAGCGGCTCGGTTTTGTCGACTCGGGCGTACGGGTGCCGCACCCGACCGTACCGACGCTGCGCGAACTGCAGATGTACCGGGCGGCCTGAGCCCGCACCCGCACACCGGTCAGGAAGGGGCCCTTCCTCTACCGGAAACGATAGGAAGGGCCCCTTCCATGCACCGTCAGCGGCGGGACTGCACCACGCGGAAGCGGCTGGCGACGTAGGCACCGTCGGTGAGGGCGGCGTTCGCCGCCGGGTTGGCGCCACTGCCGTGGAAGTCGGAGAAGGCGGCCGACTGGTTGACGAAGACCCCGCCGGTGAGGTTGCAGGAGAGGTGCACGCCGCACTCGATCGCGGCGGTCTCGGTGGCGTCCAGCACCGTCTCGTCCGTCGAGTAGACCGACGCCGTCAGCGCGCCCTGTTCGCCGACGGTCTGCCGGAACAGCGCCAGGCTGTGCGTGGTGGAGTCGGTGGCGATCACGAACGAGATCGGCCCGAACCACTCCCGCCCGTACGTCGACACGGCGTCCGCGCCGAGCTTCGCGACCAGCGGGGTCCGGACCACCGCGCCCGGATACGTCGGGTGGTCGACCGTCCGGGAGGCGAGCAGCACCTCGCCGACCCCGTCGGCCTCGTTCAGCCGGGCCAGTACGCCGTCGTTGACGACCGCACCGGTCAGCTCGACCGCCCGGGCCGGGTCGCCGGTGAGCTTGCCGACCACCCCGGCGATCCCGGCGGCGACCTCGTCGAAGCTCTTGTGCCCCTGGTCGGTGCTGATGCCGGCGGCCGGCACCAGGATGTTCTGCGGGGTGGTGCACATCTGTCCGCTGTAGAGGACCAACGAGAAGCCGATGTTGCGGCACATCCCGGCGAAGTCGTCGGTCGAGTCGACGACGATCGTGTTGACCCCGGCCTTCTCGGTGTACACGACGGCCTGCCGGGCGTTCGCCTCCAGCCAGTCGCCGTACTCGGTGGAGCCGGTGTAGTCGATGATCCGCACCTCGGGGCGGAGCGCGAGCGTGGAGGCGAGCCGCTCACCGGGCGCCTCGGCGGCGAGCAGCACCAGGTTCGGGTCGAAGCCCGCCTCGGCCAGCACCTCGCGGGCGTACCGGACGGTGATCGCGAGCGGCAGGACGGCTCGCGGGTGCGGCTTGACCACCACCGGGTTGCCGGTGACCAGCGAGGCGAAGAAGCCGGGGTACGTGTTCCAGGTCGGGAAGGTGTTGCAGCCGATGGCGAGGGCCACCCCGCGGGGCACCACGTGGAACGTCTTGGTCATCCGCAGCGGCTCGCCCTTGGCCGGCTTTTCCCAGGTCGCGGTCGCCGGGTGCCGGGTCATCTCCCGGTACGCGTAGGCGAGCGACTCCAACGCCCGGTCCAGGGCGTGCGCGCCGCCGGCCTGGAAGGCCATCACGAAGGCCTGGCCGCTGGTGGCGTGCACCGCGTTCGCCAGCTCGAAGATGTGTGCGTGCAGCCGGGCGAGGATCTCCAGGCAGACCCCGACCCGGGTCTGCGGGCCGGCGTCCCGCCAGCCGGGCAGCGCGGTCGCGGCGGCGGCGAGCAGGGTCTCGGCGTCGGCGTGCGGGTACTGCACACCGAGGTCGATGCCGAACGGGCTCGCCTCGGTGGCCACCCAGTCGACGGTGCCGGGCTGGTCGAGCGGGAACTTGCCGGTGAGGTACGACCGGAAGGCCGCCTCACCGTCGGCGGCGGCGGTCTCGCCGTACACCCGGGGGCTGGGCGACTCGGGATAGGCCGACCAGTAGCCGCGTTCGGTGATGGCGGTCAGCGCACGCTCCAGGGTGTCGGCGTGCCGGGTGAAGAGCGGGTGCGGGGTCTCCGTCATCCCGTCATCATGCCGCAGCCACCCGCCCCGGCCCAGCCTGCGACCCGCGCCGACCTGCCCCGGGGACCGGCCAGGTCACCGGGGCGGCCGTTCTACAGCGTCACCTGCCAGCTGGTCAGTCCGCCGACCGCGCGGAAGCCGAGCGCCTCGTTGATCGAGATCATGTAGCCGTTGGTCGCGGCGTTGTAGGTGTCGATGACCCGCAGAGCCGGCTCCTGCGTCATGACGTACCGGAGATTTTCGATCTTGACGAGGGTGCCCAGCCGGTGGCCCCGGTGGCGCGGCTCGACCAGGGTGATCGACTGGAAGGCGTGCGTGTCGGAACTGGCGCTCATCGTGATCGCCGTCCAGGCCACCAGCCGGCCGGTGGCGTCGTGCCGGGTGCCGCAGTTGTACCAGCGGGCGCCCCGGGCGATGATCGAATCCTCCGCCTGCACGATCCGGGCGGAGTCCGGCTCGGGCGGCTCCCAGGCGATGTCACCGAGCGGGGCGTCCTCGATCAGCCGGCTGTCCAGGTAGGCCACGTCGGCGAGGTACTCGTCCGGGGTCCGGCCGGTCCAGAAGACCGTCGAGTAGCCGTCCGCGCGGGCCCGGCTGGCGGCCAGCAGCCGGTCCAGTTCCGGTTCGTCGAGTGCGGCCAGGTCGAGCCGGCGGCGGATGTCGGTCAGCGCGGGCTGCGCCCCCATCGCGGCGGCGAAGGCGTCGCCGGGGGTATCGGCGGCGCCGTCCGGGTTCATGTTGAAGACCTCGCCGAGCATCCGTTTCCGGCCGAGGTCGCGAACGAGTCCGACAGCGTGGTCGTAGAGCACGCGGCCGACACCCTGCCGACGGTGGGCCGGCCGCACCGAGAGGACGACCGTCGCGTTCTCCCGGTTCTCGAGCTGCGGTAGCCGGATCTCCAGGTAGCCGACGGCGACGCCGTCGAGATACGCCAGCATGTGTCGTTGCTCGTCACCCGGCATCGGGTTCCGGAGTCCGCCGACAAAACGCTGACGACAGTACGGCGCCGCGTCCGGCTGCTCAGCCGCCCAGACCTCGGCGTGGATCCCGTACGCCTGCTCGACGGCGGCGTCGTCGCCCGGATCGAAGGCGGTGACCACGATGTCCATGACCCCGAGGGTGCCGAAGCGGCGGCGAAAACGCGACCGATTATCCCCGTTGCCCGGGCGGGCGGATCGTCGTTGAACACGGGACCGGCGACTGCACCCGGATCGACGGGGTATGCCGGTCGATCGCCGACGTCAGCCGGCTGAAGAAGATTTGGTCGGGAGGGACGCCCGCACAACGCCTCCGGCGCTGGGTCGTAAGAGCTTTGAAAGTCTACGGCGAAGCGCCCTCCCGCACGGAGCATCTTGCGTCCTGCAGATGCAATCGTCAAGCCCCCGTCGGGGTGTTTTCGTCACCCGTGGCAAAACAGCAGCTACGCACCGCATCCATGACGGACGGACGGACCCGGTCCGGGGCGACCGAACGGATCTCACCTGCAAGTTGCACGTGCATCTGCTCGGTCGCCACGCGAACACATGGCGCAAGTTTTTTGGAAAATCAGCCCAGCAGGCCGGCGTCGCGCACCGCGCGCAGCGACGGCTTGACCCGGTACGTCGGCCCGACCTGGCCGGCCACCGCGTCGAGGGTCTTGAGCCCTTCGCCGGTGTTGTAGACGACGGTCTCCGCGTCGGGGTCGAGTCGACCGTTCTCCACCAGCTTCCTGAGTACCGCGACGGTGACCCCGCCGGCCGTCTCGGCGAAGACCCCGGTGGTCCGGGCCAGCAGCCTGATCCCGTCCCTGATCTCGTCGTCGTCGACGTACTCCATCCAGCCGCCGGTACGGCGTACCGCCTCCAGGGCGTAGAGGCCGGCTGCCGGGTCGCCGATGTTGAGCGACTTCGCGATGCCGGTCGGCCGGACCGGGATGATCTCGTCGGTGTCGGCGTGCAGTGCGGCGGCGATCGGGTTGCAGCCGGCCGACTGGGCGCCGAACACCTTCCAGCCGTTCGCCGGCGCCTCGACCAGTCCGATCTCGACCAGCTCGCTGAACGCCTTGTCAATCTTGGTGAGCAGCTCGCCGCTGGCCATCGGGATCACCACCTGCGCCGGGATCCGCCAGCCGAGCTGCTCGGCGACCTCGTACCCGAGGGTCTTGGAACCCTCCGCGTAGTACGGCCGGACGTTGACGTTGACGAACGCGGTGTCCTCGAACTCGTCGGTCTCGACCAGTTCGCCGCAGAGCCGGTTGACGTCGTCGTACGAGCCGTCGATCGCGACCAGGTCACCGCCGTAGACCGCGGTGGTGATCACCTTGCCCTGCTCCAGGTCACCGGGGATGAAGACGATGGAGGGTACGCCGGCCCGGGCGGCGTGCGCGGCGACCGAGTTCGCCAGGTTGCCGGTCGACGCGCAGGCGAACCGGGTGAAGCCGAGCCCCCGGGCGGCGGTCAACGCCACCGACACCACCCGGTCCTTGAACGAGTGGGTGGGGTTGCCACTGTCGTCCTTGACCCAGAGCGGTGCCCGGATGCCCAGCTCGGCGGCGAGGCCGGCGGCCGGCACCAGCGGAGTCATGCCGGGGTCGAGGGTGACCCGGGTGCTCGGGTCCTGACCCGTCGGCAGCAGGGCGGCGTACCGCCAGAGGTTGTCCGGACCGGACTCGATCTGCGCGCGGGTGACCCGGGCCAGCAGGGCCGGGTCGTAGCCGACCTCCAGCGGGCCGAAACACTCGTAACAGGCGTGCTGCGCGACGAGCGGGTACTCGGTGCCACAGCCGCGACAGACGAGGACACGGGCCGGGTTCGGGGCCACCGGGGAGGTCTGGGTGTGGGTCGCGTCGATGATCGACGTCATGGCGAGGCCGTCCTCTCATCTTTCCCTGCGCCGCACGGCGCGGCGGGGACGGAATTGGCACCTGCCTCGCGAGGCCTCGTCATCGAGACAGCGAAGTGGTTGCCGGGGCGTCAACGGGCCGTATCCCTCAGCCCCTCTGGATGAGGTATGAAGTTGTCCGCACAGTCTACGGGTCCGCCCGGCCCTGTGTCCCGGGGCACGTTGACCCTGTGAGCTAGATCCCGGTCGTCATCGGGCGGCGGCGGTCACCGACCCGACGACACCGCCGGGCGTCCTCCGGACCCGGCAGCGGCCCGCCCGAGGGCACGCCGAACTCCGGCCCGGACCGCCACCGCAGCGGCGTACGGCCCGACCGTGGAAACGGTCAGCGGGCACCGACCGGTACGGCCACCCGCGCACCGGCAGCCGCCGCCAACGCGTACGGCACACCGACGCCGAACGCGGCGAGTACCGCCCGGACCGCCACCGGCGCCGGGATGTCGCACAGCGGCGGGCCGACCCGCAGGTGGTGTCGTACCGCGTCGGGCGGGAGGACGGGCCCGGGTCGGGCGGAAGGCGACGGGAGGCCGTACCCGCAGCCGAGCACGATGTCGAGCCGTGCCGGGGGACGCGGTTCCGGCTCCACCAGTCCGGTCCGCAGCCCCGCCACCCCGCGTACCGCCGTGGCGGAGATGCCGATGGTCGTACCGGGCAGGGCGTGGACGGCGCGGGCCAACCGGTCCGGGTCGAGCGTCCCGCCCGCCAGGTGGCGTACCCGGAGCACCCCGTCGACAACCCCGGTCTCCGGCGCCGGGTGGTCACGTTCGTCGACCGACCTGGCCGCCGCGCCGGCGAGCCACAGGGTGACACCACGCGGCGGTGCCACCGGCCGCCGGCCGCCCCAGCCCTTGAGACCGCCGGACAATCCGCGCGGCGGCTCGTCCGGAACCCCGGACACCCGCCCGACCAGGGCGTGGCGGGGCACCGGCGGGTCGTACAACGGGAGGTTGTCCCCGGCGGTGAGCAACCGGTCGCCGAGGTGCGCGACCAGACGGCGCACGGCGAGGTTCCGCTCGTACTCGAAGGCGACCACGTCGCCCGGGCGCAGTTCGTCCCAGTTGGCCGTCTCGACCAGCACCACGCCGGCCGGCAGCGCCGGCAGCATGCTGGTGCCGGTGACCGGCACCCGGGCCGGCCGGCCGGCGGCCACCGCCGCGCGGACCAGCTCCACGAAGCCGGCCGGGGCCGCGTTCACCGGGTGCCTCCCCGCGTCGCTCCGCCGGGCGGACGACCCGTCGACCCGGCCGGTTCGACCCGTACGTCTCGTTCGATCACGTCCCGCTCCCGCTCGTCGCCGTCGGCGAGCCCGTCGGCGCGTTCGGCCGAGCGGCCCGGTGCCGTCCGGTCACCCACCGGACCGGCCCCGGACCCGGCCGAGCGGGCAGGGCGGTCCCGCACAGGTGTCCCGGGCTTTGCGGCGATGGTCACGTATCGTGGCGATTCGGGGCCAGAGTGCAGAAGTGCTGTCTTGACGGTGCACAACCGCCGGTCTACGATCCGGGTCCCGCCATCCATCGATCCCGACGTCGCGATCGCCGCCGAGGGTGAGGTGCCAGGGAGTGTCGTTGATCTCCGTCTCGGTCGTCGACGACGACCGGATGCTGCTGGACGGCGTCGCCGCCTGGCTCGAATCCGCACCCGACCTGCGGCTCAACTGCGCGGCTCCGACCGTCGACCGACTGCTCGCCGCCGAGCGGCAACCCGCCGACGTGGTGGTACTGGATCTGCTCCTGGCGGACGGTTCGGCACCCGTCGACAACGTCCACCGACTCGTCTCGACCGGTCGGGCGGTACTGGTGGTGAGCGTCGTACCGCACGTGGTGCACGGGGTCGACGTGATGCGGGCCGGGGCGTCCGGATACCTGACCAAGGACCACGACCTGCCGACGCTCGCCGACGCGATCCGTACCGTCGCCCGGGGCGAGATCGCGCACTCCCCCGAACTCGCCTTCGCCTGGTCGTCCGACACCCGTCCGGACCGGCCCCGGCTCGCCCCGCAGGAGCGGGCGGTGCTCGTCGCGTACGCGTCGGGGATGACCCTGACCGCGGCGGCGCGCAAGGTCGGCATCCAGCCCGCCACCGCGCGGCGTTACCTGGACCGGGTGAAGGCGAAGTACCACGACGTGGGCCGGCCGACGTACACCAAACTGGACCTCGCCGACCGGGTACGCGAGGACGGGCTGCGCTGGTCCGGGCCAGGCGGGTCGGGGCCGGACGGGCCTGGGTCGGGCGGGTCGGGGGCAGGATCACCCACTCTGGGCGGTCAGACGTGATCCCGTCGCGGGCGTTCCGGCCCTCGACCCTGGGCTGACCGCACACTCACCGCGCCGCGAGCCGGCCCCCGACCTGGGTTCCGGTGCGCAGGTCCACGGTGTCGGACGATGGTTCGGCCGGGTCCTCCGGGTCGTGGTCCGGGTGCTGTGGACCATGTTCCGACCAGAACAGTTCGACACAGGTACCGTGCCCCGGCTCGGAGAAGAGCCGCAGCTCACCACCGATCTCCCGGATCCGCCCCTCGATCGAGCGGCGCAGCCCGAAGCCCGGGCCGGCCCGCTCGGAGTCGAAACCGACCCCACGGTCCACCACCCGTACGGCCAGCACGTCGTCGTGCCAGTCGACGGTGAGCCACGCCTCCCGGGTGCCGGCGTGCCGTGCGACGTTGTTCAACGCCTCCCGGGTCGCGTCACGGATCGCCTCCACCACGTGCCGGGGCAGCCGACCGGGGATCTGCACCGACCGCAGGTGCACCCGTAGGTCCAGGGCCCCCGCGTCGGCGACCACCTCGGCCAGGGTCGCGCCGAGCGTGGTCACCGACTCCGCCTGGTCCTCGGTCAACAGTTGCCGGATGTAGTCCGCCTCGCGGGCGCAGCGCCGCCGGACCTCGGCGGTCCGGTGGTCCAGCCCGCCCCGGGCGATCGCGGTCAACGTGGCCAACGCGGTGTCGTGCAGCCGCCGGTAGTGGTGCAGGCGTTCGGCGAACCGGGCCGCACCGGCCGCCGTCGCGGTCTCCGCCGCCAGTCTGCGCTGGGTCGCCTCGTCGACCGCGCTGGCCTGTGCACAGAGGAACCGACGCATGAAGTGCAGCATGAACGCGAAGAAGATGCTCGAGTTCACGTGGTTCACAAAGCCGGACTCCCAGGGCGGCAGCCCGCCGATCTGTACGGCGGCGGCCGCGACAGCGGTCACCAGGACGACCCCGAGCGCGACGAAGACCGCGCGCAGCGCCAGTACGGCGCCGACCAGTGCCGCCGTACCCAGGGCGAACTTGCCGGCCCAGTTCGCCGCGCTCAGCTCGTAGCCGGTACGGATGTTGGCATTGACCACGACCAGGAGGACAACGGCGACGGTCACGTCCACCATCACGTCGGCACGGCTGAACCAGCCCCGGCGCCACACCCCGACGCCGAGCGCGACGTTCCAGAGCAGCATCAGCAGGAGCAGGGTGATGTTGAGTGCCGGGCTGTGGTAACGCTCCGCCGAGGTGGTCATCCCGACGAACGCGGGCACCACGTAGCTGGCCCGCTGGGCGAAGAGCAGCACCGCGAGGAAACGCAGCGCCCGTTCCCGACCCGGCATCAGGATCATCAACCGGGCGTCGACCCAGCCCAGCCGCGCCTCGGACAGGAAACGACTGATCCGCCGTGACCCCTGCCGTTCGATGTTCGCCGAACCGCTGCTCAACGGTGCCCCCTCGCCTGCTGGTCCGTCATCGCCCGCCGGGCCGGCGGCGCGACGGACGGCTACGGCCGCGCCTCGGAGCGAAGACTACGGGGGCGTGACACGTGGAGGAATGGGGTGAACACAGTCCGACAAAGAAGGGCCTGGTGCGGTGCTGCCGGACGGGTGCCGGACGGGGCCACGAACCACCTGGTCCGGACGTCGGCAGGCAGGAACCAGATCGTTGCCCTAGGCTAACGATCGCGCCGGGCGGAAGCCGTGGACGCTGGTGGGAGAGCTGCCGGACGTCGGCGGCGACCCGAGTCAGACACCATCCCGGCGGGACAGACGGGAGCACAACGTGCAGGACGCGATGCAGGCCGGAACGGTCCGGATCACCGGAGCGGACGGCGACGAGATAGAGGCGTACCTGGCTCATCCGCTCGGGTCGGAGCCGCGCGGCGGGGTGGTCGTCATCCACCACATGCCCGGCTACGACGAGCCGACCAAGGAGATCACCCGCAGGCTGGCCAGTTACGGGTTCGCGGCGATCTGCCCGAACCTGTACAGCCGGGAGGCTCCGGGGGCGAGCCCGGACGACGCGGCGGCGACGGCGCGGGCCCGTGGCGGCGTACCGGACGACCGGCTGGTCGGCGATGTCGCCGGCGCCGCCGACCACCTGCGTGGACTGCCCGGGGCGAACGGCAAGGTCGGCGTGATCGGCTACTGCTCGGGTGGGCGTCAGGCGTTTCTCGCCGCGTGCCGGCTGCCCCTGGACGCCGCCGTCGACTGCTACGGCGCGTTTGTGGTCGGCGAGCCGCCGGAGGGTTTCCCGGTCAAGATGCGACCACTGCTCGACCAGGCGCCCTCGCTGAGCTGCCCGCTGCTCGGGATGTTCGGCGTGGAGGACCAGGCCCCGTCGCCGGAGCAGGTGGCCGAACTGGACCGGGAGTTGACCCGGCTCGGCAAGCCGCACGAGTTCCACAGTTACGAGGGGGCGGGCCACGCGTTCTTCGCGGTCGACCGGCCCAGCTTCCGGCCGCAGGCCGCGGTCGACGGCTGGCAGAAGATCCGCGCCTTCTTCGACCGTCAACTGAGCGCCTGAGGAGGCCGACATGTGCACGTACGTCACGGTGACCCGTACCGTCGAGGGCAGCGGAAAGGGTGCCGCCGGCTGGTTCCCGGTCACCGACACCAGCGTCTACGTCGACCATCCGACGCACGCCCCGTACGGCCACACGGTGAACATCGACTTCCTGAACCCGGCGGCCGGGCCGGGTTCCCGGGTCGCCGTCGAGCTGACCGAGGAGTCGGCACTGGCCCTGGTCGAGGCGATCCAGGCGGCGCTCGCCGCGGCGCCGGCCGGGCTGGCCAGTCGCGAACAACCGGTCTGATCCGTTCGGAGAGTGGGCCGGCCGACCGGTTCGGCCGGCCCCGCCAGACGGTGAGCCGAGTCGGGTCCGGTGCTGTCGCGCACTCAGCCCCTCCACAGGCTTGTCCGGCAAGGATGCTCCCGGGAACACGGAGCATTCGGCCGGATCACGGGCGCCCACACTTCCGGTGCGGGACGGCCGGCGCCTCAGGAAGGACACGGTGTGGGTGTTTCACCGGCACCAGCGGAGATGACCGGAAGAGCTGGTCTCGATGGATCACGGTGGACGACGGTGCGGCGGGTCGCCGGGTGTTCGGCGGCCGCGGCGATGGCGCCCTACTTCGTCATCAAGATTTTCTGGACGCTGCACGGCCTACGGGGCGGCGGACTGCACGACGGGGCCTGGAGCAGGCTCGACTGGGCTGCGATCAACGGGCTGACGGTCGGCATGTCGGGCCTGGCGATCCTGCTCGGCCTCGCTCTGGGACAGCGGTGGGGCATGCGCGTTCCCGGCTGGCTGATGTTGCTGCCAGCGTGGATCGGCGCGGGTTTCCTGGTGCCGGTCATCCCGGTCCTGCCCATCCTGCTCGTGCTGTCTCCCGTCGGCGACGCCGGTGGTGGTGGCACCGATCCGGCCATGCCCGGCTGGGAGGCCGGTCTGCTGACCGTGTCGTTCGCCGGGTTCGGACTCGGTGTGGCGATCGCCGTACCGATCTACGCCGGGCAGAGGTGGCCCGGCGCCCTGACCGGCCGACCAACGGACGACTCCGTCGGCACCGCCTTCCGGAGTGTGCGCGACGTGACCGCACGGTTCGCGGCGGCGATCTGTGTTGTCCTGGGGCTGCCGCAGATCTTCTGGGGTCTGGGCGGGACCCTGGGTCTTCAACCCGCGACGCTGGACGCTCGTGACCCGCAGTGGCATGTCCTGACGGTCAACACGGGACTGTGGGCATTGATCGGCGCGTGGGGCGTATGGAGCCTGACACGTCGCCGCGCGGACTTCCGGGGACGTACCGCGATGCTGTTGACCTGGACCGCGTCCGGATTCCTGTTCGCCTGGGGCACCTGGAAGGCCGCCTTCACGTTTGCCGTGGTGCCGTCGTTCCCTCCGCCGGAGTACCTGTGGGTTCTCGCCCTCCAGAATCATGTCGGCGCGCTCGCCGGCGTGATGATCCTGCTGGTCGGGCTCCTGACGGTGGCCGACCGCAGGCAGGCCCGCACCGCTGACCCGGAACGGACGGTCTGAGGACCTCCAGTTCCGCCGCCGGTGCACCGTGGTTGTCGATAGCGGCAGCTCAGGGCTAACCTACTGGACATGTCTGGACAGGTTGCCCGACTGAAGCACCAGCGGATCGCCGACGAGTTGGCCCGGGACATCCGGGGCGGACGGCTACCGAACGGTGCACAACTGCCCGGCGAGCACGCGCTCGCCGCGCGCTTCGCGGTGAGCCGGAACACCGTCCGGCAGGCCCTCACCGAGCTGGGCCAACGGGGCCTCATCTCCACCCACTCCGGTAAGGGCTCGTTCGTCACCTTCGACGGCCGTCCGCTGGACGACCGGCTCGGCTGGGCACGGGCGCTGGCCGAGCAGGGGGTGCCGACGACGGTACGGATGCTCCGCCTGGCCCTGGTGCACGAGCCCGAACTGGCCGACCGGTTCGACCTGCCGACCACCGAGTACGTCGCCGTCGACCGACTCCGCGCCCTGGCCGGCGGCACCGCGATCTCGATCGAGCGGAGCCGGATCCCGGCCACCGGTCCCCTGCGTGAGCTGCCCGAACGAGGTCTGTCCGGATCCCTCTACGCGGCCCTGCGCGACGCCGGCCTGGTCCCGTCCTGGGGTGAGGAGTGGGTCGAGGTGGGCCGGGCCCCCCCGCCCCCCCCCCCCCCCCCCGGCGGCGCCCCGCGGCCACACCAACACCCCACCCCCCCACACCCCCCCC